>CBFCYQ010000001.1:0-40619 GCA_965602205.1 uncultured bacterium
TATCGCTGATGTTTTGGATAAATAAGGATCTGGACGAGTAATGGACGTTCAAAAGATAAGAATACGGTTGAAGGCATACGATCACTACTCTCTTGACAAATCGACCAAGGAGATAGCCCGTACGGTCATCCGCACCGGCGCGAAGATAGTCGGTCCGGTACCGCTTCCGACGAAGCGGACGGTATACACGGTGCTTCGCTCTCCCCACGTTGACAAAAAGTCGCGGGAGCAGTTCGAAACGCGAATACACAAGCGTGTAATCGATATCTATGATTCGACACCGCAGACGGTAGATGCTCTGATGAAGCTGGATTTGCCGGCCGGCGTGGACGTGGAGATTAAGACCTGATAGGGTTTTTGTTATGAAAGAGATTTTAGGCAAGAAGCTCGGTATGACCCGTATTTTCAGAGAGTCGGGCGAGGCCGTTCCCGTAACCGTGATCGAGGCCGGCCCATGCCCGGTAGTCTTGAAGAAGTCGGCCGAAAAGCACGGCTACAGCGCATACCAGGTTGGCTTCGGGGATCGCCGCAAGAGCCGTATCAACAAGCCCATGTCGGGTCATTTCGATAAGGCAGGTGTAAAACCGTCGCACTGGCTCAGGGAAGTCCGTTTTGACGAGAGTGAGTTGGAGGTCGGAGCCGAGATAAAGGTCAGTGTTTTCAAAGAGGGTGAGCGCGTTGACGTCAGCGGCGTCTCGCGCGGCCTGGGCTTCGCCGGCACCATGAAGCGCCATAATTTTTCGGGAGCGAATAAGACGCATGGTCAGTCGGACCGGTGGCGGGCTCCCGGCTCCATCGGCCAGTCCTCATATCCCTCGCGGGTCTTTAAGGGTGTGCGGATGGCCGGGCGCATGGGCAATGACAAGGTGACGGTTCTGAATCTGGAGATTGTCAAAATCATCGAAGACCAGAACTTGATGCTCGTGAGGGGCGCAGTTCCCGGCAACCGCGGTGGTCTGCTCAAAATTCGGCTGGCCAATCGCCGCTAAGTTTGGATGAAAGCTATGGATGTTAAGGTTTATAATCAGGATGGTCAGGAAGTAGGCTCGGTGCAACTGAAGTCGGAGATTTTCGGTGTTGAGCCTAACGAAGCCGTGGTTCACCAGTATGTTGTGAATTACCTGGCGCGTCAGCGGCAGGGCAACGCCAGCACGAAAGTGCGCCGTGAAGTTCGCGGCGGTGGCCGGAAGCCGTGGCGGCAGAAGGGTACGGGACGCGCCCGCGCCGGAACCATTCGCTCTCCGCTGTGGCGCGGCGGTGGTACGGTTTTCGGGCCCAAGCCCCGGGAATATGGATGCAAGATGCCGAAGAAGATGAAGCGACTGGCGCTGAGGTCCATCTTCTCCGATAAAGCCCGCTCGGAGCGGATCAAGATTCTGGACAAACTGCAGTTCGAGGAGATCAAGACCAAAGCGGTCGTAAACGTCCTGGCTAAGCTGGACCTCGATGGCCGGAAGTGCCTCCTCCTCGACGAGGGCAAGAATGAGAACCTGTTCATCTCCTGCCGCAACCTGGCCCGGGTCAAGTACTGCCGCGCGTCGCTGGCCAACGGCTATGACATGCTGGATGCCGACTTTCTGGTGATCACCAGGGCCGGCCTGGAGAAAGTCGAAGAGGTGTTCGCATGAAAGCTGATGCTCGTTCAGTAATCAAGTTGCATATCAGTACCGAACGCTCGACCAAGTTGCGCGAGCAAAACAACGAGTACGTCTTCGAAGTGGTCAAGACGGCCAACAAGTACGTGATAAAAAAGGCCATTGAGGACGCCTTTAGTGTCAAGGTCGCCTCTGTCAGGACTATGATCATGCCGGGCAAGACGAAGCGACTGAACCGGACCGAGGGAAAAACGGCGACGCGGAAAAAAGCCATTGTCCGGCTCAAAAAGGGTGAAGTGATATCTGTATTTGAGAACGTGTAGAGTAGGGTTAGTGTTAAGATATGGCTGTTAAGAAGTTCCGACCGGTTACGCCGTCACTGCGATTCAGGACGGTGCCGACATTCGAAGAGATAACATCGACCGTACCGGAGAAGTCTCTGCTGGAGCCCAATCGCCGGACGGGCGGCCGAAACAACAAGGGCCGCATCACGGCCTTTTGTCGCGGTGGCGGTCACAAGCGCTTCTATCGGAAGATTGATTTCAAGCGCAGCAAGCATAATATTCCCGCCCGGGTGGCGTCAATTGAGTACGATCCCAACCGTTCCGCCCGTATCGCCCTGCTTCATTACCGCGACGGCGAGAAGCGTTATATTCTGGCGCCGGTGGATGTGCGGGTGGATGACATGTTGATGTCGGGCGAGGAAGTCGAGTTCCGTGCCGGCAACGCCATGCCCCTGGGCCGCATGCTTCTGGGAACGTCGGTGCACAATATCGAGATGCGCCCGGGCAAGGGCGGTCAGTTGGTGCGCTCAGCCGGTTCCTACGCGCAGCTGGTGGCTAAGGAGGGCGGTAAGGTAGCCCTCAAGATGCCATCGGGCGAAGTGCGTTCGATTCCGGCCAAGTGTTATGCCACGATCGGCCAGCTATCAAACGTCGATCATAAGAATGTCATCTGGGGTAAGGCCGGGGCGTCGCGATGGCGGGGACTGCGACCGTCGGTGCGCGGTGTGGCCATGAACCCGGTCGACCATCCCATGGGGGGCGGCGAAGGCAGAAGTTCCGGCGGCCGTCATCCTTGTACTCCCTGGGGCAAAAAGACCAAGGGGCTCAAAACAAGAAGTAAGCGTAAACCGACGGATCATATTATTGAACCTCGCAAAGCCAAAAAGTAGAGACGGAGAGAAATGCCTCGTTCATTAAAAAAAGGACCGTTTGTAGACGACGCGCTGTTGGCCAAGATCCAGGTTGCCAACGAAAGTGGCGAAAGAAAAGTGATCAAGACCTGGTCTCGTCGATCAATGGTCTTGCCCGAATTCGTGGGACACACCCTCGCCGTACATACCGGGAATAAGTTTGTCCCCATCTATATTACCGAAAATATGGTAGGCCATAAGCTGGGCGAATTTGCCCCGACACGCACCTTCCGCGGCCATGGCGGCAAGCTGGCCGAGAGAACGTCCAGGCTGAAGAGTTAAGGGATTTAGAGTATGTTGGTGAAAGCGACAGCGAGATTAAAATACGTAAGTATTCCGCCCCGGAAGATGCGGCTGGTAGCCAATCTGGTGAAAGGCATGCCGGTGGAGAAGGCGTTGAACGTTCTCAACTTCACTCCGCGAGTGGCAGCCCATCACATCGCCAAGACCCTTAAGTCGGCGGCCGCCAACGCTCTTTCACTTGAGGGCACCGACCATCTTAAGCCGGAGGACCTGGTAGTCAGCAATATTATTGTGGATGCCGCCCCGACCGCCAAGAGAATCCGTTTTCAATCGATGGGCCGGGTCTTCCGTTACAAGAAGCGTTTCTGCCATTTAACGGTGATGCTCGAAGGTGAAATGGAGGCTCCGGAGCCCAAAAAGGCAGCTACCCGCGGTAAGAAGAAAGCGGCCGCAGAGGAGACCGAAGATATCAAGAAGGAGGCGGTCAAGAAGCCGTCCGCCAAGAAACCCGCGGCCCGGAAAAAGACGCCCAAAAAACCGGCCGTCAAGAAGACCGAAAAACAGGCGCCCCGCCGGAAGACGGACACCAAGGCCAAAGGCTCGGTCAAGCAGAGCCGGAAGAAAGTGTAACGACGAAAGCAGACAGGTGAGCATAAGGAGAGAGATTTGGGACAGAAGACACATCCCATTGGTCTGAGACTCGGTGTTATCAAGACGTGGAACAGCCGCTGGTTCGCGGCCGACCGCAATTTTGCCGATTTGATTCATGAAGATATGCTGGTAAAAAGGTATATCTCACGCCGTCTGGATAACGCCGGGGTCGCCAACGTTAACATTTCTCGTGCACCGAAGAAAGTGACTATCGATATTCACACTTCCCGGCCCGGTATCGTCATCGGTCGTAAGGGGGCCGAGGTCGACAAGCTTCGCGAAGAACTGCAGCTTCTGACCAACAAAGATATCATGCTTAACATTGTCGAAGTCAGGAAGCCTGAACTCAATGCGCAGTTGGTGGCGGACTCGGTGGCTCGTCAACTGGAGGGCCGGGTGTCTTTCCGTCGGGCGATGAAGAAATCCCTGGCGGCTACGATGCGGATGGGCGCGGTAGGCATCAAGATTCAATGCGGTGGTCGCCTCGGTGGAGCTGAGATTGCCCGGTCGGAGAAATACCGCGAGGGTCGCGTGCCGTTGCACACCCTGCGGGCTGATATAGATTATGCTACCTCCACGGCCCGGACCACCTATGGATGTATCGGCGTCAAGGTTTGGATATGCCGCGGGGAGATTCTGGACCAGAAGCAGGCCTTCAAGGGAGAAGACGAAAAGAGGGAGACGGTGGAAGAAGCTCCCGCCACGGCTCGGTCCAGACGGCCGCACCGGGGTGAGAAAGGTCGGAAGCGGCCTCGCGGTCGGGTCCGGCGCCCGGAAGCCACGCGCCCATCGCAGCCGCCGAAGGGTCGGCGCCCGGAAGCCACGCGCCCCGCGCAGCCGCCGAAGGGTCGGCAGCCCGAGGCCCCGGCCCCGGCTCAAGATAAGCCCAGGGCTGACACCAGGCCAAAGGCAGGCAAGGCTGACAAAGCCGACAAACCCTCGACGGGGCCGGCTCGCAAGCGCAGTGAGGACGATTCCAAGTGATGTGGAGAAATAGCAAATGTTGATGCCAAAGAAGACCAAATTTCGCAAGCAGCAACGAGGACGCCTGCGGGGCAAAGCCAAAGGCGGCTCTGCGGTCAGCTTCGGCGAGTTTGGTTTGAAAGCCCTGGAGCCTTGCTGGCTGACCAATCGTCAGATAGAAGCGGCCCGTGTGGCTATGACCCGGTATATCAAGCGTGGTGGCAAAGTCTGGATTCGGGTATTTCCGGACAAGCCGGTCACCAAGAAACCGGCCGAAACGCGCATGGGCAAAGGCAAAGGCGCGCCGGAATACTGGGTGGCCGTGGTTAAACCCGGGCGCGTGCTGTTTGAGATTGAGGGCGTCGCGGAGGCCCAGGCGCGGGAAGCGCTGAGGCTGGCTTCCAACAAGCTGCCCATGAAGACCAGGTTCGTAACCCGAGAGGACACCGAAGGAGTTGGATGATGCTGAAGCTGCACACGCTGCGCGAACAGACTCGGGATGAGCTGTTGCAGAGAAGGGTGGATCTTCTGGACGAGCGTTTTAATCTCAATATGCGCAGGTCCCTGAAGGCGCTGGACAATCCCCTTCGTTTGAGGCAAATCCGTCGCGAGATGGCCAAAATCGAAACTGTTTTGAGAGAGGACGAGTTGGGCGTCAGGAAGCTGGCGGAGAGCACCACGTCGGTGCTGCCACCCACGGAGTCCAAGAGCAGGTCCAAAAAGGCAAAAAAGGAAAAAGCAGAATAGAAGGCGTTAGATGACTGAGGCTGAGAAGAGAAATCGCAGAAAGGTCCGTCAGGGGATGGTTGTTTCCGTCAAGATGGACAAGAGCATCGTGGTGCGGATCGACCGAACCATGCGCCACCGGCTTTATAAAAAGATTGTCCGTACGTCTTCGAAGATATACGCACATGACGAGAAGAATGACGCCAATCTCGGCGACGTCGTGCGCGTAATGGAGACCAGGCCTCTTTCCAAGACCAAGCACTGGCGGCTGGTGGAAGTGGTTACCCGGGCGAAGTAGCACAAATGAATTTGACAGTGATTATTGCAGGTGAGAGATAGATGATTCAGGAATACACAATACTTTCAGTGGCGGATAACTCGGGAGCCAAGAAGGCCATGTGCTTCCGTATCCTCGGCGGGCGCAAGAAGTATGCCAGTATCGGCGACATAATTGTCGTGGCCGTGAAGGAAGCAATCCCGGGTGGAACCGTGAAGAAATCGGAAGTCTGTAAGGCGGTGGTCGTTCGCACCACTTCCGAATTGCGGCGCAAGGATGGTTCCTTGATTCGATTCTCGGACAACGCTGCGGTAATCATTAATGAGCAGAAGGAGCCGCGCGGCACGCGTATTTTTGGTCCGGTGGCTCGCGAATTGAGGGAAAAGCATTTTATGAAAATAATCTCGCTTGCCCCGGAAGTTCTTTAGAAGGTTTGGCTGGCTATGCGCATAAAGAAAAATGACACGGTTTATGTCCGGTCGGGTGTTGACAGAGGCAAGACCGGTAAGGTCCTCAGTGTCAACATGAAAAAGCAGACGGCACTGGTCGAGGGTTGCAACATGAGGAAGAAGAATCAGCGGCCTACGCAGAAGCAGCCCAAGGGTGGTATCATCACCATCGAGATGCCAATCCACTTGAGTAATCTGGCTCCGTACAGCGCCAGTCTGGGCGGTCCGACGAAAGTCACGACGCGAGTGATTGAGGATGCGGGTAAAAAGCACAAGGTGAGAGTCTGTCGAAAAACCGGGGAGCAAATCTAGAGGTTTGAAAATATGGCCAGGTTGAAGGAAAAATTCATCAAGGATATCGTGCCCAAGCTGATGAAGGATAACAAGTACGCATCCGTTATGGAAGTGCCCCGGATAGACAAGATTACAGTGAACATCGGCGTCGGCGAGGCGACCCAGAACCCCAAGGCTCTGGAAGCAGTCGTAGACGACCTGACCCGGATTACCGGGAGAAAACCACGGATCACCAAAGCCCGGAAGAGCATCTCCAATTTCAAGCTCCGTGAGGGTGTGGCCATCGGCTGTATGGTTACTCTCCGTCGCGAAGTGATGTATGAGTTCTATGACCGCCTGGTGAACGTGGCCATGCCGCGTATCCGTGATTTCCGTGGGGTCAATCCCAAGTCGTTTGACGGTCGGGGCAATTACAACCTCGGACTGTTGGAGCAGATCATCTTTCCGGAAATAGACTACGATAAGATTGATAAGATTCGCGGAATGAATGTCACCATCACGACCACGGCCAGGACCGACGAAGAGGCTCGGCAACTCCTGGTCGAGATGGGCATGCCGTTCCGAAAGTAGGAGACAGATGGCTAAGAAGTGTCTGATAGAGAAACAAAGGCGAAAGGCACGTTTTAAAGTGCGCTCTTACAATCGCTGTCGTCGTTGTGGACGGCCGCGGGCATATATGCGTCGTTTCGGTCTTTGCCGAATTTGTTTCAGAGAAATGGCCCTGGCCGGCGACGTGCCCGGTGTCGTCAAGGCCAGTTGGTAACTAATTGGGTTTTTAGTTGTTGGAGTAAATGTATATGAACACGACCGACCCGGTTGCTGATTTATTGACCAGGATTCGGAACGCCTCCAAAGCGAGGAGGAACGCGGTCGATATTCCGGCTTCGAATTTGAAGCGGGAAATCATCCGCATCCTGCAAGAGAGAAAATATCTCAAAGATATGGTGGAACTGCCGGACAGCAAGCAGGGTATTCTCCGCGTGTACCTGCAGTACGCCAAGGGTGATATCCCGGTCATTAAAGGGATCGAGCGGGTTTCCCGGCCGGGGTTACGCAAGTACTCTGATGCCTCCGAGTTGCGGTTGTCAACGCGTAACTCACGCGGGATCATGGTCGTTTCGACTTCCAAGGGCATCTTGACCAACCAGGAGGCCGCCAAGATGGGTATCGGCGGCGAGGTCATGCTAAGGTGCTGGTAGGGAAAGGATAGGAGTATGTCACGCGTAGGTAAAAAGCCGATACCGATTCCGAAGGAAGCCAAGATACAAATTGACGGGTCCAGCATAACCGTGACCGGTCCCAAAGGGACATTGTCAAGGGTAATCGTCGACGAGATCACGGCGGCTGTCGAGGATAACAACCTGGTGGTTACGCGACCGTCCGACCAGAAGCGGCACCGCGCCCTGCACGGCTTGACCCGCGCCCTTCTGAATAATATGGTGATCGGCGTCACCGCCGGATACACGCGCGAGCTGCAAATCGTCGGTGTTGGCTATCGGGCGGAGATGAAGGGCAAGTACCTGGTGCTGAACCTGGGTTATTCGCATCCCATCGTTTTTGGCGCTCCGGAAGGTGTGCATGTATCCGTCGTGCCCAAGGAGAACAGGATAGTGATTGAAGGTATAGATAAGGAGTTGGTGGGCGAAACTGCCGCCAAAATTCGTTCTTTCCGCAAACCGGAGCCATACAAGGGCAAGGGTGTGCGGTACAAGGATGAACAGGTCCGAACGAAAGCGGGTAAGACCGCCGGAGCATAATAGTTGGTGTAAGAAATGGCTGATAAGAACGTTGTTAAGTTTAACCGCTCCTTGAAGCGGCGTCGCCGCGTCCGCGGCAAGGTCTTTGGAACCACCGAACGTCCGCGTATGACGGTCTCGAAATCGCTCAAGAACATCTATGTTCAGATTATCGATGACGAGAAAGAGATAACTCTGGCGGCGGCCTCATCCGTGTCCAAAGACGTAGCGTCGAAAATCAAGAAGGATTTGAACAAGACGCAGGTGGCGGCCAAGGTCGGCGAGATTATCGCGCAAAGCGCCCGCGAAAAGGGCGTCGAAACGGTGGTCTTTGACCGCAATCAGAATCGGTATCACGGCCGCGTCAAGGCGGTGGCCGAGGCGGCTCGAGAGGCCGGACTGAAGTTTTAGAAGAGATGACTGTATTGATATATAAAGAGGTGGATGTTGGCTAGATACGATATGGACGGCCTCGAATTTGAGGAGAAGGTTATCAATGTGAATCGTGTCGCCAAAGTGGTGAAGGGCGGCCGACGGTTCAGCTTCACGGCCCTGGTAGTGGTCGGAGACAAGAAGGGCAAGGTCGGTGTCGGCCACGGCAAGGCGCCGGAAGTATCCGAGGCCATCCGTAAAGCCACCGAGGCTGCCAAGAAGGGTATGGTGAATGTAAATCTCGTGAGAGGCACCATTCCTCATCGCATCAACGGTAAGTTCGGTGCCACGACGGTGGTCATGAGACCGGCCTCGCCCGGTACCGGAGTTATTGCCGGCAGCGCCGTGCGCGTGATACTGGAAACAGTGGGAATACAGGATATACTGGCCAAGTCTTTGGGAAGTCGCAATCCTTTTAACCTGGTTAAGGCCACGATGAACGGACTGGCCGACCTGAGTACGCGGGAGCAGGAGGATGCCTTCCGCGAGGAGGCCGCCAACAGTTGAAGCGGGATCGAAATAAATGGCGAAAGTAAAGATTACACAAATCAGGAGCACCATTGACCGGAAAGAGCCCCAGAAAAGAACCATAAAGGCGCTGGGGCTGGGCAAACTGCATCGATCCGTCGTACACAACGATACCCCGCAGATAAGGGGAATGATCAATGCCGTTTCGCACCTGGTCACGGTGGAAGAGATAGATTAGAGGCTACGGAGAAGCTGTCATGGAACTTCATACATTAAAACCTCCGGAAGGGTCGAAAAAGAATCGCAAGCGGGTCGGCCGGGGGCCCGGCAGCGGCAGAGGCAAAACGTCGGGTCGTGGCCACAAGGGCGCCGGCCAGCACGCCAGCCGACGGAAAAAACGCGGCCACGAGGGCGGCCAGATGCCGCTGCATCGCCGTCTGCCCAAACGCGGTTTTACGAATATATTCAAAAAGGAATTCCAGGTGGTGAATCTGGCCCACCTGAGTCGCTGCAGCTCCGCCGAAATCACCGGCGAATCGCTGAAAGCGGCCGGGCTGATCCACAGTCTTAGAATTCCTGTCAAGGTTCTTGGTAACGGCGAGTTGGACAAGGCATATACGGTCAAGGCTGCGGCCTTCTCGAAAACGGCGGTCGCCAAGATTGAGGCGGCCGGCGGAAAAGCCGAGGTGATTTAGTGCTGGACACTTTCAAGTCGATCTTCAAGGTTGAAGAGCTCAGAAGACGGATTTTCTTCACTCTGGCTTTGCTGGTGGTCTACCGTATTGGCGGCCATATCCCGACACCCGGAGTCGACGGGTCACTGATCGCCCAGGCCCTTTCCTCCAACTCCATTTTCGGCCTGCTGGACCTTTTTGCCGGCGGCGCCTTCGCCAAGGCGACCATCTTCGCCCTGGGAATTATGCCGTACATATCAGCCTCCATTATGTTGCAGTTGCTGGGCGCGGTGGTGCCGTACCTGCAGCGGCTGCAGCGCGAGGGTGAAGAAGGCCGGCGCAAGATTACGCAGTATACGCGGTATTTGACGGTATTGATCGCGGCCCTTCAGGCCTGGGGCACGGCGGGCTTCCTGACGACCATCAATTTCAACGGCGTTCAGGCCGTCCACATGAACACCACCGGCTTCATGGTGCTGACTATCCTGACGTTCACGTGCGGGTGTATTTTCATCATGTGGCTCGGTGAGCAGATTACCGAGCGTGGAATCGGCAACGGCATCTCGCTGATCATCTTCATCGGTATTATCGCGCGCTTCCCGGATGCCGTCATCGGGGAAGTCCAGTTGCTCTGGCACGGCAGCCGCAGTTTTGTCACCGAGGTGGCCATGGTGAGTATGATGATCCTGGTGATCGCGGCCGTTATCCTGGTGACGAGAGCGCAGCGCAAGATTCCGGTGCAGTATCCCCGCAAGGTTGTCGGCAGGAAAGTGTTCGGCGGACAGGCAACGCACTTGCCGTTGTCGGTCAACTCGGCCGGTGTTATCCCCATCATTTTTGCCCAGTCGATCATGTTTCTGCCCTCGACGGCGGCCCAGCTTTTTCCCAACACGGACTGGGTGCAGAACCTGGTGGCGGTATGGTTGGCTCCCGGGGGAGCGTGGTATTCGATAGTCTACGGTTTGATAATCGTATTCTTTGCTTATTTCTATACGGCCATTGTGTTTAACCCTATGGAAATCGCGGACAACATGCGTCGCAACGGCGGCTATATCCCCGGTATCAGGCCCGGAAAGAACACGTCTGAATACGTGGAGAAGATTCTGACCCGGATCACTTTGCCGGGTGCGATTTTCTTTGCTATGATAGCCATTCTGCCGTGGATTCTCATCAGCCGCGCCAATGTCCAGTTCTTTTTCGGCGGCACGGGTCTGCTGATTGTCGTGGGTGTTGCCCTCGATACGCTGCAGCAGATAGAATCGCACCTTTTGATGCGCCACTATGAGGGTTTCATGAAAAAGGGCAAAATCCGCGGGAGGGCCTGGTAGCGATGAACCTGCTTTTTCTCGGCCCGCCGGGGTCCGGCAAAGGGACACAGGCTGTTCGCTTGTCGGAGCAGATGGGGATGATACATCTGTCCACCGGTGACATTCTCCGCGAGGCGGTGAAAAACAGCACGGAACTGGGGAAGCAGGCCGAAGGGTTCATGAAGCGGGGTGAGCTGGTTCCCGATGATATCATGATCGGCTTGATTGAAGACCGGCTCGGTAACGGTGGTATGAGTAATGGTTTTATACTGGACGGTTTCCCGCGGACGCTGCCGCAGGCGGAGAGTCTCCGGGGGATGTTCGGGCGACATGATGTCGGCCTTGACAGGGCCGTCCTGTTCAAAGTTTCGGATGACGAGATAGTCAAACGGCTGTCCGGGCGCTGGTATTGCCCTCAGTGTAAGGCCGGTTACAACTACCCGGCGGCGGTCCCCAGAGTAGAGGGACAATGCGATCACGATGGCGCGGCGTTGCTGCGGCGACCTGACGATGACGAGGCCGTGGTCAGAAACCGCCTCGAGGTCTACAAGAAGCAAACGCAGCCTATCGAGGATTTTTATCGCGAGGAATCGATCCTGACGGTGGTTGAGGCCGAGCAGACTCCCGAGAACGTTTACCGGGGTCTGCTGGTGGCAATCGGTCGGTAGGAATTTTATAGAGTGATAGAGCTAAAGACCAAAAGCGAAATTGGGATTATGCGCAAGGCCGGTCAGCTGGTCGCGTTGACACTGGATATGGTTACGGAGAGGATTAAGGACGGGATGACGACCAAGGAGTTGGACCTTTTGATCGAGGATTTCATCCGTTCCCACGGCGCCGTACCGGCTTTCAAGGGTTATCAGGGTTTTCCGGCGTCCGCCTGCATTTCTATTGACGATGAGGTGGTTCACGGCATACCCAACGAACGCGTAATCCAGGAAGGCGAGATTGTCTCGGTCGACGTCGGCACTATTGTTGACGATTTCTACGGCGACTCCGCCCGGACTTATGCCATAGGAGAAGTCAGCGACGGGAAGAAGGCCCTGATGTCCAGCACGTTGAAATCGCTCATGGCCGGTATTGACAAGGCGCGAAAAGGGAATAAATTGGGGGTGGTGTCGGCTGCCGTGCAGGCTGTCGCCGAGGCCGACGGCTACGGCGTTGTCCGCCAACTGGTGGGCCATGGCATCGGCCGAAAAATGCACGAGGAACCCCAGGTACCGAATTTCGGTTTACCCAGTGACGGGCCTGTGCTGGAAACGGGTATGGTAATAGCTATTGAACCCATGGTCAATATGGGTACCCACAAAGTCAAGACGATGCCGGACGGTTGGACGGTGGTCACGGCCGACGGGCAGCCATCGGCTCACTTTGAACATACGGTGGCCATTTCCGATAACGGTCCGGATATTTTGACGATTGCCTGAAGGAGTTTATGGCGAAGGAAGCGACCATTACGGTAGAGGGCAAGGTTATTGAGCCATTGCCGAATGCGATGTTTAAGGTGGAACTGGATAACGGACATGTGGTTTTGGCGCACATCTCGGGCAAGATGAGGATGCATTTCATAAAGATTTTGCCGGGTGATAAAGTGACCATCGAGTTGTCGCCTTATGATTTGACCCGTGGACGGATAACGTATCGATATAAATAGCATTCTTCGATAGATTGGTTGAAGTCATGAAAGTCAAGACGGCCATAAAAAAGCGTTGCGAGTACTGCAAGATTGTCAAGCGTAAGGGAGTTCTGAGAGTGATTTGTTCGAGGAACCCCAGCCACAAGCAGCGCCAGGGTTGAACTAAAAGTCTGGTTATTGAAGGAGTATAAAATTGGCTCGTATTGCCGGTGTAGATTTACCGAAAGAGAAGAGAATCGAGATAGGCCTGCGCTATATCTTCGGCATTGGCCCCACCCGGGCCAGGGCAATTCTGGATAAGACGGGCGTCAACCCCGATACGCGGGTTAACAAGCTCACCGATGAGGATGTCACCAAACTGCGGTCCGTGATCGAGAACGATTATAATGTCGAGGGTGCCCTGCGCGGTGAGATCAACATGAATATCAAGCGGTTGATTGATATCGGTTCTTACCGCGGCCTGCGGCATCGCCGGGGTCTGCCGGTGCACGGGCAGCGCACCAAGACCAACGCCCGTACTCGCAAGGGCCCGAGCCGCTCGATCGGCGGGCTGAAGAGAAAGCCCCCGGGCAAGAAGTAAACGAAGATTTGTATAGAGGTGTGATTTGGCTGATCCCAAGAAAAAAAGTCGTACCAAGAAAAAATCGCGTAAGGTGGATGCTTATGGTACCGTTCATATCAAGGCCACCTTCAACAATACGATAATTACCGTTACCGATACCACCGGGAAGACTATCTCGTGGGGCTCGGCCGGTAAGGTGGGTTTTAAGGGTTCCAAGAAGTCGACGCCGTTTGCGGCTCAGCTGGCTGCCTCGACGGCCGCCAAGGAGGCTATTGACATGGGGCTGCGCCGGGTCGAGGTCTGGGTGAAAGGACCCGGCTCGGGTCGGGAAGCGGCCATCCGGTCTCTGTCTGCGGCCGGTCTTGAAATCGCGGTAATCAAAGACGTTACCCCGATTCCTCATAACGGCTGCCGCCCGCCCAAACGTCGTCGCGTTTGATGAAGAAGAAAATGTTTTGATCTGTTATAGGAGAATTAATGGCTCGTTATCGTGACGCCAACTGTAAACTCTGCCGGCGCGAAGGTGAGAAACTCTTTTTGAAGGGCGCCCGCTGTTACACGGATAAGTGTGCTGTTGAGAGAAGACAATATCCTCCCGGACAGCACGGCCAGAATATCCGCCGCAAGATATCCCCGTATGGTTTGCAGTTGAGGGAGAAGCAGAAGATACGCCGTAATTACGGCATTCTTGAAAAGCAGTTTCGCAACTATTTCAAGAAAGCTGACCGCAAAGTCGGCATCACCGGTGAGAACCTGTTACAGATGCTCGAGACCAGGCTGGATAATCTGGTCTACCGGCTCGGTTTTGCGCCTTCGCGGAAGTCGGCCCGCCAGTTGGTCAAGCATCGCCATATCTCCGTCGACGGGCGGATTGTGAACGTACCGTCTTATGGCGTCAGACCCAGCCAGGTTATCAGGGTTAAGGACAAGTCCAAGAATCTTGACCTGGTTCATTCGGCTCTCAAGGAAGTGGGGCGGGGCGACGAAATCCCCTGGTTGCGTTTGAACAAGGCGGCCTTAGAAGGTGAGCTGCTGGAAGTGCCCAAGCGCACCGATATTCCTGTAACCTTTAACGAACAGTTGGTGGTGGAGCTTTACTCGAAGTAAGCGAAGCTCTCTTCGGGAGGTTTTTTTAGCACATGAAATGGAAACCTTTGACAATGCCAAAAGAGATTGTTGCCGACCAGTCTTCGGCGACGGATAATTATTCGCGGTTTATCATTGAACCTCTGGAAAGAGGATTCGGGCATACCCTGGGGAACTGCCTACGGAGGGTTCTGCTTTCGCAGATTCAGGGTGCGGCGGTCGTTTCGATGCGCATCACGGGATGCCTGCACGAATTCGCGACTATTCCCGGTGTCTACGAAGACGTGACGAACATCGTTCTCAACATTAAACAGATCCGGGTAAAGATGCACGCCAGCGAGATGCGCAGTCTGTCGCTCAAAGCCAGCCAGAAGGGCAAAATCACGGCCGGTATGTTCGAAAGCGACGCTGAAATCGAAATACTGAACCCGGACCTGCACATCTGCGAACTGGTTGACGACATCGATTTTGAGCTTACGATCGACATCGATTCCGGGCGCAGTTACGTCGTAGCCGAGCAGAATCAGCGGCCCGACGCCCCGTCCGGAACGGTTTTCGTCGATTCACTCTTTTCTCCGGTGGCCAAGGTTTCGTACCTGGTCGAGAACACGCGCGTCGGGCAGAAGACGGATTATGACCGTCTCATAATGGAAATCACTACCGACGGTTCCATTACCCCCGAGGACGCCCTCAGCTACGCCGCCAAGCTGGTCAAGGATCACCTCCAGTTGTTCATCCACATGGATGAAGAGATAATGGTTGAAGAGGAGCCCGAAGAGGACGAGGAAGTCCTGAAGATACGCACGCTGCTGAAGACGCGCGTGGACGAGTTGGAGTTGTCGGTCCGTTCGTCGAACTGCCTGCGGGCGGCCAATATTCAGACCATCCAGGATCTGGTTACCAAGACCGAGGCGGAGATGCTCAAGTACCGCAACTTCGGTAGGAAGTCGCTCAACGAGATTAACGCGGTGCTCGAATCAATGGACCTTTCATTCGGGATGGATATATCCAAGTTTCTGGAGCCGGAAGGCAACCAATAGGATTGAGAGAATAAAATGGGTCATCTGGATAAGGTAAAGAAACTGGGCCGCACGAGATCCCACCGGGAGGCCATGTTATCCAACATGGCGGTGTCGCTCTTCAAGCATCGTGTTATAAGGACCACCGAGGCCAAGGCCAAAGCATTACGACCGGTTGTCGATCGGCTTATTTCCACGGCCAAGAAAGACACCCTGGCGGCCAAGCGGCAAGTAGCCCGGACAGTCCACGAGAGGGATGTTTTCAAGAAACTGTTCGCGGAGATCGTGCCGCAGTTCGAAGGCCGTGAGTCGGGCTTTACCCGCGTGATAAAACTGGGTGTGCGGCGCGGCGACGGCGCGGCGATGTCGGTGGTGGAATTGCTTACGGAAAAGCCCAAATCCGAATCTGATAAGAAGGACAAAAAGGGCAAGAAGGGCAAACGGTCCGCCAAGAAAACAGCACCCGCGAAAGAGGCCAAAGCCAAGTAGTCACGCCCTAAAGCAACGCCTTAGATAAATCACATAACGTCCTGTACGGCAGTATCATGGGGCCGTTCATATGATGGACGGTCCTTGCTCTTTTGGCCAGGAGCACAGGCTCGGCGGCAACCCCCCGGTGCCGAATTCACTGGCCGATTCTCGACCAAAGGCCACTGGCGCCGTCGGTGTCTCCTGCAGACTTGAGTGCGATGCACTCGATGCGAAAGCCACTACTCGTGATGAAGCGGCAGACCTGACAAGTCTCTTCCGCTGTCCTGCGGCGGCCCGGTCGGGAATGATCGGCGGCCGATTTCTTTTGCATTTGTCTTGCCATCGCCTTCTCTTCATATTATATAAATCTCGGTGGTATGAACCAAAGCATCAACTCACGCCATAAAATGACTGTAACTAATCCTATTAAGATGACAACAAACATCTACAAGACGGTGGGGAAGAGTGGAGTATGACTGAACAACCAAAGCGCAAGGGAATGTCGAAAGGCTGTCTGCTCGGTTTGATAGCCTTGGCGGTGGTGATAGTCCTGGTGGTTATCGCCGGGATTACTTGTTATGTCAAGAAAGATGAGATTCTGAAATTCGGCGTGGCCACGATTGTCACGAGTGTGAAGACGGAACTGGCCAGCAACCCCGTGGAGGGAATAGACACGGTGGCAGTCAACGCCATGGCTGATGCCTTCATCGAGAAGACCAACGCTTCGGAGGTGGATCAGGAGAAGATGGCTTTGTTCGGCCAGAGTATCCAGGGCCTGCTGGGCGACAAGGTGTTGGACTCGGCCGAAGTGCTCGAGTTTATGAAGGCTATCGTGGATTATTACCCGGAGCTTGAAGAGCTAATGCCCGTGCCCGAAGAACCCGCGGCAGATTCGATCACAACTGAGTAAGTGACCGGGTTCGGTGCCGCTCAACTGCGGCCCCGGGAAGCTCCTAATATAACACCTGCTTCCGCACACAGGGAACAGGGAGGCCTGTCGAGTTACCTGTCCCCGGATTTGTAGGCGAACATAACAATGGCAGTTATTGCGATTATTGTTTGTTACTTTATAGGTGCCATTCCATTCGGTCTGATAATCGCCCGACTTTATGGCGTAGCTGATATCCGGTCCCGCGGTTCGGGTAATATCGGCGCCACCAATGTCGGCCGTGTCATTGGCGCAAAAGCCGCCGTGTGGGTATACCTGGGTGATATCGGCAAGGGGGTAGCGGCGGTCCTTCTGGGGCGCCTGTTTGCAGCCACTTTCGAGCCGGGTTTTTTGAGTCATGATGTTTTTCTCGTGGCTTGTGCCGTGGCAGCCGTACTGGGCCACGTCTTTCCCGTCTATATCCGGTTCAAGGGAGGTAAGGGAGTCAACACCGGCCTGGGAGTGATGATTACATTGCTGCCGTACGAGACGCTTCTCGCTTTCGGCATTTTCGTCCTGGTGGTGCTGCTGGCCCGATATGTTTCCCTGGGTTCAGTGCTGGCCGGTATCGGTCTCTTTGCCATCATCAGTGTCGAGAAGCATGTTCTGGCACGCCCGGTGGCCGATATTTACTTCTACCTGACACTCGCGCTGGCGCTACTGATTATTATCACCCATCGGCAGAATATTTCACGTCTGCTGACCGGCAAGGAGAACCGCCTGTCTTTTCACTCTCGTTCAGACGGAGCGAGGTCCAATGGCTGAGAGAATCGCTGTGCTGGGGGCCGGCTCCTGGGGAATGGCCGTGGCCGATCTGCTGGATCGAGGCGGCCACGCCGTTACTCTGTGGGAGTTTGATGAAAGTGAGTTTCGAAAGCTCGTCAAACATCGCGGTCAGCCCGACAAGCTGAGCGATTTCCAACTGGCGTCATCGATTGAACTGACCAATGACTTGCAGAGTGCGGTTATGGCAGCGTCGCTGCTGGTGCTGGTGGTTCCTTCGCAGAGCCTTCGGTCAGCCTTGAGGGGCGTTGGTAAACTGCCGTCCGGCACCGGCGTGGTGAACCTGGCAAAAGGCATTGAAATCAAAACTCTCAAGCGTATGTCGGAGGTTATGACGGAAGAACTTGGGATTGATCCGCGGCTGGTGGCAACCCTGTCGGGGCCTTCCCACGCTGAGGAGGTGGTCCGTGGAATGCCGACCGCAGTAGTGGCGGCCGGGGTCTCCCGGGATTTTACCGCAAAACTGCAGGAGATTTTTAGTGATGCTTCCTTCCGGGTGTACCAGAGTGACGACCTGGTTGGTGTCGAGCTCGGCGGATCGCTGAAGAATATTATTGCTATCGGAGCCGGGATTGCCGAAGGCCTGGGCATGGGGGACAACACCCTGGGGGCTATTCTGACCAGGGGATTGGCCGAGATCACGCGACTGGGCGTGGCCATGGGGGCGCTGCCCGAGACGTTTGCGGGCCTGTCGGGTATCGGTGATTTGATAACCACCTGCGTTTCCCGACACAGCCGAAATCGATTTGTCGGCGACAAGATCGGACGTGGTGAACGTCTCGAGGACATTCTGGCCGGTATGACGATGGTGGCCGAAGGGGTGCAAACGACTCGTTCCGGCTACGAACTGGCCAGCCTGTACGAGGTCGAGATGCCGATTACCGATCAGGTATACCGGGTGCTGTTTGAAGGCAAGGCGCCGGCCGAGGCAGTCGGGCAATTGATGGAGAGAAAGCTGAAACCTGAGATATGGAAATGACTTTATTGACATAAGAGGGGCGGATCATGGGAAAGAGTACCACCAACGAAGAAAAGCTGTATTATTCCATTAGCGAGGTTTCCCGGATTACCGGCCTGGAGCCGTATGTCTTGCGCTACTGGGAGAAAGAGTTCCCCCTGCTCAAGCCAAAGAAGAATCGTGGGGGCAACCGGATCTATACCAGCCGTGATATCGACGTTATCAACCAGATCAACCACCTTCGCTCCAAGGAGAAGTTGACTATAGCCGGCGCCCGGACCCGGCTGATGATGAGGAAGACCGGCGAGGGCAAGAAAAACCTGATGGCCTCCGCAAAGGTCAGGACCCTGATCGGGCAGATTAAAAAGGACGTTGAGCACCTGCTCAAACTTTTCTCTTGAGTTTTCGGGGTTTTTGTCTAACTTGGGTTGTCGTAAGACACTGACGGTATATAGTCGGAGCGTAGCGCAGCCTGGTTAGCGCACTCGCTTGGGGTGCGAGAGGTCGGCCGTTCAAATCGGCTCGCTCCGACCATTTGGGCCTTCGGGCCGTTTTTTGTACAGGGTGACCGCCGGCGGCAACGGTGTTGTTTTCGGTGACCTTTCCGTCCTGGGAAAATGACGACAATCAATCAATATTCAACCCTGGTGCTGGTCCCGGCTTACAACGCCGCGGGCCACCTGGTGGAACTTGTCGCGCGGCTCCGGCGATTCGTCTGCGATGAACACCTCCTTTTTGTCGATGACGGCTCGACTGACGGCAGCCGAGAAGTCCTGGAGAAAGAGGGCGTACGATTCATCTCTTTCGAGCACAACCGCGGTAAAGGCGCGGCCCTGAAGGTCGGGTTTGACTATGCCCTCGGCAGGGGCTACCGGTCGGTGCTTACGATCGACGCCGATCTGCAGCATTTGCCCGAGGAGATTCCTCCCTTTTATGGCCTGGACAATGGCCGCCGGCTCGTTATCGGGACGCGGCGGATGACACTTAAAATTATGCCCTTTGACCGCTGGCTGACCAACAACCTTACCTCGCTGATAATCTCGGTTTTTTCTTCGCAGAGAATCCGCGACAGCCAGTCCGGGTATCGCCTTATCCCGGCCGAAGTGCTTCGAGCGATTCCGCTCCGGACGGTCAGGTACGACTTTGAATCGGAGATGCTGTTCAAGGCCGGCGCCGTGGGCTGCTATGTCGCCGAGGTGCCGATCAGCACTGTTTACGAAGGATCCCGTTCCTATATCAATCCTCTGGTGGACACGGGTCGCTTTATTCGTCAGATCTGGAAACGGATATGGGCGTGACCGGTGACAGGATCCGGAGTGCGCGCGGCCCATAGACTCAACATCTGCTTGCCACGACCCCCGAAATGGCTTAAACTGATGGTTATGAAACTCGGCGATATTTTCTCCAACTATTTCATGGTGCGGGGCCAACTGGTCGAGACCGTGAAGGGTCTGTCACAGGACCAGCTCGACTGGACCGCTTTGAACCATCCTAATTCAATCGGCAGTCTCCTACTGCACATCGCTGAGACCGAATGCTGGTGGGTATCTTGTGTGGCGCTGGGCCGGCAGGATGAGGTTGACGAGCAGAAGTTCAGCCGTGGCCGGCCTTTGGAAGAAATACTCGAGTCGCTCGACAGCCAGCATCGCGAGTTCACCGAGTACCTTAACAGCGAAGATATTGACGATTGGGACGAGGTGTTTTACGAGGTGAAGGAGCATGATTTTAAGCTCTCCAAACGGGCCCTGGTCTGGCACGTGGTCGAGCACCAGGCCCGCCACCGCGGTCAGATCTTCATGCTGATGCGTATGCAGGGACTCGAGGTGCCCCATGTCTAAGGCCAAGAAGATTCTGGTCACCAACGATGACGGCTGCTTTTCGGACGGCATCAACACGCTTTTCAAGGCTCTCGAAAAAAAGGCCGAGGTTTACATGGTGGCTCCCGATCGCGAGCAGTCGGCGGCCTCGCATTCGCTTACCTTGAACCGTCCGCTGCGACTGCACGAGTTGGACAAGCGCCGATTTACCACCGACGGCACCCCGACGGACTGCGTAATGCTGGCCGTCCACATGCTTTTCAAGGACAAAAGGCCCGACATGATAATCTCCGGTATAAATCACGGGGCCAATATGGGCGATGATGTAACGTACTCGGGGACTGTCGCCGCGGCCATCGAGGGCTCGATTCTCGGCATTCCTTCGATGGCGGTCTCGATGGCGCAGTTTGAACCGGGTATGTCAATGACCAACGCCGCCAGGTTCATAGCCCGCCTGGTCGCGGCTTATGAACAGTTCGAATTATCGCCGGAGACGTTCCTGAACATCAACCTGCCGCACAACAATGGAAAGCCTTATGACAAATACGAGTTCACGTGCCTGGGGTTCAGGCATTATCGAGATATCATTATTCACAAGACGGACCCGAGAGGGAAACCATACTACTGGATCGGCGGTCAGGCGAAGTGGAAGGCCCTTGAAGGCTCCGACTTCGACGCCGTGGAGAGAGGTGCGGTTTCAATAACACCCCTCCAACTCAGTTTCACTGATTCCCGGAGCCTGGCGCGTCTGACGGCGGCCCGGTTAAAAGTCTGACGGAATCGGCCGATGAGTACAAACATATACCGGGTATCTACTCAACCGGCCGAGCGCGCAGGAGAGGAGACGCCCGTACATTGCGGCCGGATAAAAGTATTGACATCGCCGGGAAAATGGGTATCATGGTAGACCGAAACTTGTAAATCGGGGCGTGGCGCAGGTTGGTAGCGCGCTTGGTTCGGGACTAAGAGGTCGCTGGTTCAAATCCAGTCGCCCCGATTTTTTTCTTTTCTCTTTGTTTTTGCTTGGCAGCAGTGACATCTAAGAACTCTTTATATCGATAGCTGAGAAAGGATAAAGGTAATGGCGGTCGAGAGAAAGCCAGTAATTGCGGTAATTGGCGCCGGCAAGTGCTCAAAAAAACTGAGGGATATGGCTGCAACGGTGGGAAAGTATGTGGCCGAGCACGATGGCGTCGTCGTATGCGGCGGCATGGGGGGAATTATGGAGGGAGCCGCCAAGGGCGCGAAAGAGGCTGGCGGGGTCACGGTCGGTATCTTACCTACTGACAACCCAGGGGACGCCAACGAGTTTATCGATTTAGTCATTCCCACGGGTTTCGGGGAAGCCAGGAATATCATGGTGATTCGGGCGGCTGATGCCGTTGTTGCCTTTCCCGGCAAGTACGGGACGCTGACGGAAATGGCCTTTGCCCTCCACGCCGGCAAGCCCGTCATATCCGTGAACGCCTGGCGCCTGGGTGACGAGATCATCCATGCCGAGGAGCCTATCGAAGCCGCTCGGCTGGCGATGAAACACGCCAGAGGGGAGAAGTGAATCCGGCTTCTGCCACGATCAGAATCACTGGAAGAGTACAAGGGGTGGGCTTTCGTTATTTCTGCTACCGTCGCGGCGCAGCCTGCGGCCTGGCCGGGTGGGTTAGAAACGACCCTGATGGGGCTGTGTCCATATTGGCTGAGGGTGACCGGGCCGAAGTAGAAAAATACATCGAAGAATTGAAAATCGGCCCACCGGCCGCGGTGGTTGCTGATGTCGACGTCGACTGGCGGGAATTCTCCGGCCAACACTCCAGTTTTGAAATCCTCATGTAGCCAGGATAAAAGAGGAATATGGAAGACCTGAAGAAATATATCCGCGCCGTGCCCGATTTTCCGAAGCCGGGCATCAATTTCTACGATATCACTACCCTGTTGCAGAACCCGGTCGGGTTCAAGTCCGCCCTGGACCGTATGGAAGAATTCACCAGGTCCAAAGGCGCTGAGAAAATCATCTCAATCGAATCCCGCGGTTTCATATTTGGCGCTGTACTGGCCGACAGGCTGGGTATCGGTGTCACCATGGCCCGGAAACCCGGCAAACTGCCCTACAAGATCATCTCCGAAGGGTATGATCTTGAGTACGGTTCGGCCGCGCTGGAACTGCACACGGATGCGGTCAAGCCGGGCGAGAGAGTAGTTATCGTCGATGACCTGATCGCTACGGGGGGAACTCTCAGGGCGGTCTGCAATATGGTCGAAAAGCTGGGCGGCCCGGTGGTGGGAATTTCGGCCGTGATTGATCTGTCGTTTCTGCCCTGGCGGAAAAAGCTCCAGGCTTACGACGTTGACTATCTGGTCTCATTCGACTCCGAGTAGTCACTTCGGGCCGGCCCGGTCTCACATTTGATTGCTTGACACGCCGTGCCCGGAGCATAATTTATTGGTTTATATGCAATTATGCAGCCATGCCCCCGTAGCTCAGTTGGATAGAGCATCGGTTTCCTAAACCGCAGGCCGCAGGTTCGACTCCTGCCGGGGGTATTAAATCAGTGTTGAAAACTGCGCTTTTGGTTAAACATAATCGTCCTCAACCAAGTCTTTTACAAGTAAGGAGATAGAGGCAAATAATTCACCGAATTCGTTTGACAGCGAAGGCAAGTTGGCATATATTTGCTTCTTGTTTAATAACTGGTATTAGTTCCGTGTGATGGGTAAAGAACGTTTTTTCAAGGAGTTAATAGGATGAAGCGGTCCTTCTTGGGAATCCTTGCTGTTATACTTTTTTCAGCCGTGTCAGTATCCGGGCAAACCTTCTTCGAGTCCGGTGAGACCTTTGAGACGTTTTATTTGAACTTTCTGGGCGGCGGGGCCCGTGCCGAGGGAATGGGTAGTGCCTTTATGGGCGTTTCTGACGATGTTACCGGCGGGACCTGGAATCCGGCCGGTCTTTACGAGATCGAGAAACCCATCCTGGGCTTCAGCTACGGCTCACTCGCCCCCAGGGGCAAGACTGAGGCGACGTTGAGGATTTTCGACGACGCCTTTTTCAAGTCCGAGGATCATTCCGGGTTCTTCGGCGGCGTGTCGTCGCTCAACTTCGTCGCGCCTCTGCGTATCAAGGGCCATCAATTCGTCGGTTCATTCTCGTACGTGAGAAACTACGACGAGTTTCAGAAGACGGACTGGGCCTACGACGTGCCCTTTATTACCACCGTTATTGACAACGTCGGCTCAATTGTACTTGATACCCTGACGCGCAAGTTCAGTGTCAACTCGCAGCTTGACGGGGGTATGAACTCGGTAAACTTCTCCGTCGGAACCAGAATCTACAAGAACGTGTCGTTCGGCATCAGCGCCAACATTTACACCGGCAAGACCATTCGCGATCAGAATACTTATACTATAGTAAGAAACACCACCGTTGATTACTTCACGTTCCAGCGCGGTGATTGGGAGATGGTGGAGAACCTTATCGACACCAATAAGTTCTCGGGAGTCAATTTCAATATTGGCTTTAAGCTGAACGGCGATAAGCTTGATGCCGGGCTGGTGGTGAGGACGCCGTTCTCACTGGAAATAAAGACAGGCAGATCAATCTACGATTTCAATATAGTCAACGGCCTGGTCGAGAGTAACGGCACCGACACGACTTTTATCGATGATATCGTCACTAAATACGAGATGCCGCTTATGATCGGTTTCGGTGTCGGCTACCAGGCGAGCGAGAATCTCCTGTTGGCCTTCGACGCGGAGTATCGCGGTTTTGGTTCCACCAAGATCAAGTTCCGGGACAGCCTGGTAATCGATCCGGGTGGTGACAACAAGGAATTCCTGACCGAATTCGATCCCGACTATAATAATGTTATCCTCTTTCATGTCGGTGGTGAGTACAAGAGGGTGACAAGCTTCGGGACTATTCCCCTTCGCCTGGGATTTAGATACGAACCGTTTCCTGCTCCAAGTCTTGATTTCGCCGGTGTGAATAAATCGACCCCGGTCGCCTACAGCCTGTCGGCAGGCACGGGAATCCACTGGGAGCAGATTCACTTCGACTGGGCTTATACCTATACCACCATCAACAAGGACGTCAACGCCCTGAACCAGGCGTTTTTTGAGTTGCAGAACCGAAATCATCATCTGAACATGTCGTTTACCGGTTATTTCTAGTGGGGGCCGGACGAAGTATAACAGGATCTTAAGGCGATTTGATATTCAGGTCGGGCGGCATTAACCTGCCGCCCGACTTTGCCGATACCGAGATTGGCATGACGAATTGTCTTATGGGAGAGAAGGATGTACAATAAAGTCAAGTTAACGAAACGCCAGATAAAAGAAGATAAATTCACCACTTTCATGCTCAGTTCCAAGCAGCAGGTGCTGGAGAACTGGCAGTACCTTGTCATGGGGGTTATCGTCGTCGTGCTGGTGATCGTGGCGGCGGTCTATTATCTTAATTCGCAGGCGACGCGGACGCTTGAAGCCGGGTTAAACTATAACCGGGCTGTCCAGGAATATCGCAACGGTCAGAACCAGGTGGCGGTAGCGTCTCTTGCCCAAATTCTCGAGAAGTACAGCGGTGAAAAAGTAGAGGGTCAGGCCACCTTTATGCTTGGAAAAGTCAACTACGAGTTGCGCAATTACGTGGAGGCTATTCGGTACTACGAGATGTACCTGGCGAAGTTCCAGGGCAGGCCGTTCGTCCGCTGTGCCGCCCACGCCGGAGTTGGCGCCTGCTACGAGAACCAGGCCAGTTTCTTGCAGGCGGCTGATGCCTTCGTCCGAGCCTACGAAGAAGATCCCGAGAGTCCCCTGGCCGGAAACTACCTGGCGGCGGCCATGCGCAACTACCTTCAGGTGGGTGATATTGACAAAGCGAAAGTGCAACTTGACCTGCTCGAAAAAGACTTCGGCAACACGGATGTAGCCCGGACGGCCATCCGCCTGTTCAGCGAGAAGACCCAGGGCTGAACTACCTCTAAATAAGAGGCACAATCTTTGTCAGATTCAAGACCGCTGAGGCTGGCGATCCTCTGGCACATGCACCAGCCCGATTACCAGGAACCCAACACCAATAAGATGGTCATGCCCTGGGTGCGCCTGCACGCTGTCAAAGACTATCTTGATATGCCGCTGATGTCGGCCCGTTTTGAAAACGTCCGGACGACATTCAATCTGGTTCCGTCACTTCTGGATCAGTTGGGAGCTTATGCTGACGGGGCCACGGATCCACACCTGGAGCTTTCGCGTTTAAATGCCGAACAACTCACCGATTTGCAGAGGCGGGAGATTCTCAACAGCTTCTTTGCGGCCAACCCGGCCAACATGATCAGACCGTTTCCCCGGTACAACGAGCTGTACCGGAAGGTGAAGGCCGGCTCGGATAAGGATGTCATTCCCGCCCTGTTTACTTCATCGGAACTGCGCGATCTACAGGTGTGGTCTAATCTCGTCTGGACGGACCCGACGTTCCGCGACGAGGAGCCGATCAAATCCCTTTTTGCTAAAAGTAAGAACTTCTCCGAGGAGGATAAGCAACGCCTGCTTGACTGGCAGCTCGATCTTATTAAACGGGTTGTTGCCACCTATGTCGAGTTGTTCCGTGAGGACAAAATCGATGTTTCCTTCACGCCCTATTATCATCCGATTCTGCCACTGCTGTGTGATACCGACGTCGCCAGGGAAGCTCTCCCCAGGATCGACCTGCCCCAGCGGCGTTTCCGCCATCCCGAAGATGCTGAGAGACAAATCGAAATGTCGATGAAGAAATTCGAGGATCTTTTCGGCCGCAAAATGGCGGGCATGTGGCCTTCGGAGGGTTCGGTTTCCGAGGAAGTAGCCGAAATCTGCATCAAAAAGGGCATCCGGTGGATAGCCACCGATGAAGATATCCTCTCTAACTCTCTTACGAAATCCGGGTTGGATCGCAAGGTTAATCCGCTGCATACCGTATACGAGTACGGCCCCGGTATCAAAATACTCTTCCGTGACCGGGCCCTGTCCGATCGGATCGGCTTTGTCTATTCCGGTTGGCCGGCCGACCGGGCCGTGGCCGATTTTGTCTCTCATTTGAAAAATCTGCGCCGCCTTCTCCTTGACAGAATCGATGAGGTGGTGGTCCCGGTTATTCTCGACGGCGAGAATGCCTGGGAGTATTTCCCGGATGATGCCGGTGAGTTTTTGCAGGCCTTTTACCAGGCATTGAACGACGACCCGGAGATCCGGACGGTGACGGTGACCGAGGCGGTTGATACCGTGAAAGCCCGTCCGCTCAGTGCTCTTTTCGCCGGGTCGTGGATAAACCACAATTTCAGAATCTGGATTGGCCACGCCGAGGACAACGCGGCCTGGGACCTGCTGAGCAAGACACGTGACGCGCTTGTCACTTTCGAAAGAGAGCATCCGGAATACGATTCCGCCGCCATCCAGAAGGCCTGGAGGCAGATTTACAAGGCCGAGGGGTCTGATTGGTGCTGGTGGTATGGCGACGAGCATCGGGGTCCGCACAACCAGAAGTTTGACAGTATTTATCGCAGCCACCTGACTGCGGTCTATGAGCTTTTGGGTCTTGAGGCGCCGGTGGAGCTGCTTAATCCGATTTATCAGAGCGGGGCCGGGCTCAAAGCCGTCCTGCCCGAGGCGTTACTCACCCCGGAAATAGACGGCCGGCTGACCCACTTCTACGAGTGGACCGGTTCAGGGTATTTTGACTGCCTCAAAGCCGGTGGTTCCATGCACCGTATGGAGCGGCATATAGCTTCGGTATACTTTGCCTACGACCACGACCGGGTTTATATTCGGCTTGACTTAATAGATAAGAAAGCCATAGAATTACTGAATAAGGGCCGGTTGTTGATTACCTTTTTTACTCCGGAGAGGCTGGAGATTGAGCTTTCTCCGGGCAGGGATGAAGAAGCGGGTGAAAGCACCAGAGGTTATCATTACTGCCTTCGCGAAATCCTGGAGTTTGCGGTTGACAGGCCAGTGCTGTGGCCGGATGGATTCGGCACACTGGGGTTTACCGTGACTCTGTATGAAGGTGATGCAAGGATAGAGAGCTGGCCCGAAAGTGAACCGATCCGATTCGAGGTGGCCCAGAAGGACCGCGAGCTTTTCTGGCCATCGTAATAGTCAATGAACCGAATTCCGGGAGGAGACGTGACCGATTCCTTCTTCAAAAACGACCCTGATGACAAGCCTTCGGAGCACATACCTGATCTCGACGGCGAGAGCGGCGATGCCTCTTCGCCGAAAGCGGACAGCCAGGAAAGTTTTGTGACCCAGGAGGGACGCATGGCGGCTATCATGGCATATATTCCGCTGCTTTGCTTCGTGCCCCTGCTGAGCATGAAAGATAACAAAGAGGCGCATTTCCATGCCCGGCAGGGCGTACTTCTGTTTTTGATCGAAGTGGTCGCCGCCATTTTTCTGATCGACGGTATATCCAGCTTCATCTTTAAAGGGATACTCCTGATTGCGGTGGCCCTGTCCATCGTCGGTATCTACTTTGCGCTCCAGGGGAAGAACTACAAGCTGCCGATAATCGGAGACCTGGCCGACAAAACCAAGCTGTAGCGGTCAAATGAGAAGTCGTGCTTACACTTTGGCAGGTGCCATGCTGTTGCTGGTTTCGTGTGCCACGACCGGTCCCGGCGGTAAGAAATCGTTCATTCTGATTCCAAGCAGCCAGGAAGTGAGCATCGGGGCCGGGATGGCCGACCAGATCCAGAAGACGGAGACGGAACTGGCCGACCCCGTCTGGCAGGCTTACATTAACGAAGTGGGTCAGAAAATCGTGAAGGTCTGTGACCGTCGCGACATCAGTTACCGTTTTGCGGTTATCGAGTCCGACCAGGTCAATGCTTTTGCCGCACCGGGGGGCTACATCTATTTCTATACCGGCCTGCTTCGCGAGATGCACAGTGAGGCGGAGATGGCTGCTGTTATAGCGCATGAGATTTCTCACGTGGTCGCGCGGCATGGAATCAAGCAATTGCAGAAGGCCATGGGCGTATCATTGGCCTACGAACTGGCCTTCGGCGGCGAGGGAGCCGGCAAAGCACTTGACGCCGCCATCGGACTTGGAATGGGGTTCATCTTCGCCGGTTATTCCCGCGGCGCCGAGCGCGAGGCCGACAACTTCGGCATACATTACATGGTCAAGGCGGGGTACCACCCTGACGGAGTTCTCCGGATGTTCGAGACGCTGGCAACGCTTGGCGGCGGCGGAGCGGCGAACATTTTCGAGAAACTGTCAATGTCACACCCGGAGACCCAGGAGCGTATCGCCAACGCCCGGCGGGACATCGAGGAGATGAAGCCCCTGCCGACCGGTCTTTCGATGGGGGCGCAGCGATATCAAGAAATGCTGAAGCGCCTTCCCTCCAAGGGTAACTGATTCTTTGTAGAGTCGGTCGGCTATAATCTACTCACGTTACCATCTTCTTCAAGCGATTGCAGCGGCCTGCCCTGTCACCTGAAGTGACACCGCTGACCGATTTACAGTTCCTATAATGGATTAAGAGTTCAATGAACTGGCCGGCACCATAACATCGTGCAACACTGTCGGTTAGCGGCCGGAAAGTTTTTCCTTGTTTTAGTTGACTTCGCGTGTAAAAGAGAGTAAATCAGGCTCAAGATATATGGTGAGATGACCATACTTGCCTAAGAATTATGTTCGTTTTACCGACATATTGAAAGGAATGGCCAGGGCTTGAACAGGTGATCCTAAGGCGCTATGCTCAAACGGTATGAAGGGGTTTTGCCGAGGATGGCGTTGATCGGTTGTTCAAATGGGAGCCAAGCTGATGCAGGGCACGACGCCCGCGCGGTTTGATGACGGTGCCGGCCGAGATTTCGGGCGGCCAGACTAACAGGGAATGGGTTGATGCATAATGGCTTACAGGCCGTCCTCTAAAATTGTACTTTCCTGCATTTTCTGTCGGGGGCTCTTTCATGACGGCATCGACATTGCGATTCTCCCAACCAGGACTTTTGATTGGGAGACTGTTGATGCATAGAAGGGTTCTGAAGAAGATTGTTTTCGGGTGGCTTCTACTGGCGGTTCTCGTGGCCCTGCTCGGCCGCATCACCATTGCGGCCCCGGATGCCGGGCGGACTGCAGCCGACTTTCTGCTGATCGGCACCGATGCTTCGTCGGCCGGTATGGGCGGAGCTTATACCGCCGCCTCAGAGGGTGCGACAGCCGCTTACTGGAACCCCGCCGGCCTGGCACCCCTGGAGCAGGGGGAAGTCCTGCTAAGTCACCTGGCCTGGTATCAGGACATCAAGCTCGAACATGGCGCCGTGGCGTTCCGGGTTAAGGAACGCTTGACGCTGGCAGCGTCCATAACGTACCTTTCGTACGGTCGAATCGAAGGCTTTGATGCCTATGGCTACGCGAACGGGTACATTTCCGCATATGACTGGGCGGGAGCCGTCTCCGCTGGTTATCAACTCAGCAACAGCCTTTCGTGTGGTCTGACAGCCAAGTTTATAAACCAGCAATTTGATGATATCGGCGGCTCAACCTTCGCCACTGACGTCGGCCTCAAATACCGTTGGGGTCGGTTTGTCATTGCCGGAGCTGTCACCAACCTGGGACCGGCCATGAAATTCGAGTCAGTCAGCGAGAAGCTGCCCACGGCCGAACGGCTGGGCTTGTATGTGACGCCCTTTGACCTGCCCATCGCAGGTGCTTTTGAAGTCGAGAAAAGAAATCATGGCGGGTTTGTAGTTCGCAATGGCTACGAGATGGGCTTTTTGGATCAGTACTTTATCCGCACAGGCTATAATTATCTGCCGGATGAACAGGACAGACATTTCGGTGCCGGGCTCACAATGGGGGCCGGTGTGAGGTTTGAGCGCCTCGAGTTTGATTACGCCTTTACCCCCGGGGACAGCTATTCTTCGGAAAGCCTGCATCGCATATCCGTGCTGTTCAAGCTCTCCCAATAGACCGGTAGATGAGATTTAACCGGTCTATTTAACCAGCTTTGTAGCTGGTTTTTTTGCACTTTTTTTAGAGTCAACTGCGCAATCCGTTGCATGTATTATGCGTCAGGTCGTAATCATTTGCATGCTCACATATTGATCATTATTCGGCGTGTTCTCGGGCGGGAGAACGGCCGGGGCTCGGCTCGCACAATACGTTATTAGCCAACAGGTTATATGCTCATAATATTTTAATGGGGGGGTTCGTTAGTGTTATCGATTTTTGGCAACTCTTTTGCTGAGAGAGCTTCTTGTTAGGAGACTAGGCAACTAAACTACCCATAATTGAACACGTATGAACAGCCGCCAGAATAGCAATATAAACATGAGAGCCGAGAGTGTGGCCATCGACCGGGCCAGTGCCGGGTATGGTGTAGCTTCCGGTGTTCGTGTTTCCAGATCCGAAAATTCCAATCTGAGTGTGGCCCTCTCCTGGTCTGACCAGTTCAGTTATTTCTTCACCGAGTATTTCAAGGGAATTCTATTTGTCGTATTGACGACCTTCTTTATATTTGCTGTACCGGCATATATAACAAAACCGGCCAAGGTGCATGCTATGTTAGGTAAGGCGCTCAAGAGAACGCTCGATATAATTGGCGCGATTTTCGGACTGCTTTTGACAGTGCCCTTCTGGATAATCCTGCCAGTGCTCATTAAACTGGATTCCCGCGGTCCGGTGTTCTATACGCAACTCCGGGTCGGCGTCAATCGCCGCGGAAAAGACCGCCGGTACCACCAAAAGGCCGATGTCGTTGATCGACGGGGGCGGGAACGGCGCCGCGAGGATTACCAGGGCCGACTGTTCCGGGTGATCAAGTTCAGGACCATGGTTCACAATGCTGAGAAGCACTCCGGCCCGGTCTGGGCTTCGAAGAACGATTCCAGAGTGACTCGTGCGGGCGCTTTCCTGCGAAAAGCGCGCATGGACGAGATTCCGCAGTTTCTGAACGTTCTTAGAGGTGATATGTCGCTGGTGGGGCCGCGTCCGGAGAGACCGAATTTTGTGCGTGAGCTTTCCGGCCAGGTGGACGACTATAATAATCGTCTCAAGGTCAAACCCGGTCTTACCGGTCTGGCCCAGGTCGAGGCTGGTTATGATTCATCGGTTGCCACAGTTGCCGAAAAGGTCCGCTACGATCTGGAGTATATCGAAAACTGGTCATTGTGGACGGATATTAAGATTCTGCTCAAGACTGTCAAGGTAGTGCTCACCGGCAAGGGTGCCTGCTGACCCTGGCGCGTTTGCGGGTGACAGAGATGATAGGGCCGTGATTATCGCGGCCTTTTTATTAGAGCTTGTTTTCGTTCAGGCGATGTTTTATTATTCCGATATAAGCCCTAAATTGATCGATAGAAGACCGAAAGGGAATATGACGTTAAAAAGGACTTTAGCGGCGGGCTTCTTCTGCTTCATTCTGCACGTCTCAGCGGCGGCGCAATCTGAGGCCGCCAAAGGTCTGGTTGTCAGGTCCTATCCGGAGGGGGCTCAAGTCACTCTGACCGGGGAAGTAACGGTATCCGGTATCACCCCGGCGACTTTCGAACATACCCTTGTCGGTGACTATAAACTGGAGTTAAGGAAATACGGCTACGAGAGATACCGTACCCGGGTCACCCTTGATCCCACCAAAATGACTGAGATGAGCGTGCGGCTGTCCCCCAAGACGCGATACAAAGCAGCCGGACGTTCGGTGATCATTCCGGGGTGGGGTCAGCGCTACACCGACCAGAAAACCAAGGGCTTCCTGTTTACGGCTCTCGCGGTCGGTTCGGTGGCGGCTTATCTGATTGCCGACCGTGAATTTGACGACAAGCGCGAGGTTCTTGATGACCGGCTGCGGCAGTATGACCGCGCTTATCAGTCGGGCACCTACGACGAAGTGGTCAGGTTATACGACGAGTTGGATGCAGCTCAGGGCGAGGCCTATGATGCTGAGAACATCAGGCGCATCACGATGGGTGCGGTTATCGGCGTATGGTGTCTGAACCTGCTGGATGCGCTGTTCTTTTTCCCGGAGGAGCGGACCACTTTTTCGGTCAAGGGTCTGGCCGTCGGCTCAGCCGCGCAACCCGGTGAGGTCGGCTTATCCATATCGATGGGTTTTTAGATAGGGCGGGCTTGTGAAAACAAAAGTCATAACGTCGCTCATAATTATCTCGGTGTTGGCTGTCTCTTGCAGCCGTTACATCGATTCCCGTGATCCGGTCAGGTCTTTGCCGGAGGCCGGGCCGGTGCCCTACAATGTTCAGGTGCATATAAATGATCGCTCGGTGACACTTGCCTGGCAGGTGGCTGATACGGCCGCGGTTTCGAAGTACCGGGTTTATGTCGCGGACTCGACCGCCGCGAACTACCTGCTGACCGATTCAACCACCGAATTGCAGGCCACCGTCAGTAACCTGCTGGTTAACCAGAAGTACTTCTTCCGGATTGCCTCGGTTTCCAGTGCGGGGCTGGAGAGTCCGCGCTCGGAGGCGGTGTCGGCGCGAGTGTCTCTTCTGTCAATCACAATTTCCGATAACAATGAGTTTACCAACAGTCGCGACGTGCTGGTGGGGATAAACGGGCCGCCGACCACGACGCACGTTATCCTGTCGGAAGACCCCGCTTTCAGCGATGCCGTTTTCGAAGCATATGCGCCACTGCAGAATTTCCATCTCACGGATGGAGACGGCGAAAAAATCGTTTACGGCAAGCTGCAATTCGCGGACGGTTCCGAATCCGGTGAGTTGTTGTCCGATGATATTATTCTGGACACCCGTACTTTCATAGAATCGGTGGAGTTTTCTCCGTCGGGGATGACGTTCTCCACCGGTGATACGGTGTATTTCGAATTGACCGCCGTTGAGACGCACGGCCAGGCCTGGGTTCTCTTTACCGGAGTCAGCCGAGTGAATCTCTACGATGACGGCACCGGTACTGACAACGCCCCCAATGACCGGATATATAGCGGCTACTACGTGGTTCAAAGCGGTTTCAACCTTCTGGACGGCCTGGTCACAGGCAGGTTTACCGACGCTGCCGGAAATTCGGCTGACCCGGTGGTGGCGACCGAGGTGCTCAATATCTCGACGCCGGCGTTACCCGTAAACCTGACGGTGGCTCCGCTGTCGACCTACGAGGTGCACCTTTCCTGGACGCGGTCGGTCAGCACTAACTTTGCCACTTACCGGGTTTACCGGGCCACCGACGCCTCGGTGGATAACACGTCCGAGTTGCTGACGACCATCGCGAGCCAGGCTACCACCAGTTACACCGATTCCACGCTCGATGACGCTACGGAGTATTTCTATCGCGTATATGTCTACGATAATCTGGGTCTTTTTGCCGCCTCCAATATCGACAGCGCCACGACCCTGGTCAATACACCTCCCGAGCCGGTGGAGTTTTTTGCTACAAACGGGACCGACTCGACCGCCGAGCTTGTCTGGACACCAAGTGAACATCACGATTATGCATCTTATCGGATTTTTCGAAGCGACGTGCCGGACGTGACCACTACCGATGAGCTGGTCGTGCTGATTACCAGCCGTTCGACCACCAGTTTTCTTTACGATCCTCCGTCCGCGGGCACCTTCTTCTGCAGAATATATGTCTATGACCGGCACGGTGCGGCGACCGGGTCGACCAACAGCGTGTTAGTCCAGGTCATAAAATAGTCCACCGTTGTGAGAATCATGGGCGAAATCAACCTCTTCATCGGTCTCCTGGTTGACACCCTCAAGCAGTTCGGGCGGGCCAAAATCTGGCTGATACTGTTTCTTTACTTCCTGGTAAACTGGCTGGTTCTCTATGCCCACTATGATTTTGTGTCTCCCTTCTTTTATACTCTGATATCCTTCTGGACGGGGTTCGTCGATTCGGAGAGGGCGGTCGGTTTCACTCATTACCCGACCCAATTTCTGTTAATGCCGTACTTTTTCGGCTGGGCCAAGCTCTTAATAGGCGCGATTATTGAGGGGGCGTTTCTGGGAGCGGCGGCCCTGGTGTTTGCCAACCGGTTTCTGCACCTTGACGAGGAGGAACGGCCCCCGGTGTTCTCGGTGCTGACGCGATGGATCCACCTGGTTATTGCCTGGGTGATATTGAACGGGCTGATGCTGGTTGCGAATGACCAGCTGCAATCGTTTTTCAGACCGTTTGTGTCGGGTTCTCCCCGTCGGGAATTGGCCCTGGAATTTCTGGTTCTGCCGGTGGTCTACGTATGTATCCTGTCGCTTCTATTCTTTGCCATACCTTCGATTGTTGTCTTCCGCGAAAACGTCTTTAAGGCCATTAAGCGGTCGCTGGTTATCTGCATCGAGCGACCGATAGCGGTGATTCTGTGCTCCGCCCTGGTGCTGGTGGTGCCCGTTTTGCTGTCAGCCGCCAGTGGCCGGCCGGCCGTCATCGTTGAAAAATTCAGACCGGAACTGGTCTACTGGATTCTCTGGATAGGCCTGGTCGCCGACATGGTCGTCAATTTCTTCTGGATGGGTATGGCGACGCGTTATTTAGCGGAGGAAGAGCAATAATCCGGCCGGGAAGCCGCTGGCGTCATCCTCCAGATTCTCAAGAACAGCCGTCGGGTAGTCTTCTCCGTCCCGGGCGGTTGGCGCTTCGGTGAAGCATCTTTTGACCGGCGGGATGGACGCTGTTTCGATTTGAACCGGACGATCGTCCCGGCGTCATCCCAGGCACTCCCAATCGGTCCGTTCATCCATAGAAGAGTCTGCGGCAAGACAAGACTGCTGCAGCGGTTGCTTTGAGGTCGTTCCGAATGCCCCTGAGTCTGGCGGTCCACCTCCGGAAATACAGTGCCTCCAAGGATGTTTGCATACGGCAAAAAACCCGTGAAATCGGGCTCCGAAGCGAAAAAACCCACTACAAAAAATTGTCATCACGCCGATAACCTCTATATACCGCCATGGATGTATTCGGATATGAAAAATATATTATTGGTTGATGATGACAAAGACTTGTCCCAGTCTCTGGCGAACCTGTTCGACTCGGACAAATTCAATTTCGACTTCCTGGAAGACGGCACAAGCGTAAGCCAGTACGTCCGGGAGAATGACAGCCTTGACCTGGTCATGCTTGACGTGAATCTGCCATCGATGTCGGGGCTGGACGTTCTCAAGCAGATCAAGTCGGTCAAGGACAACCTTCCGGTTATCGTGATATCGGGGTTCGTCTCGACCGAAAATGCCATCGAGGCGATGCGTGAGGGGGCCTTTGAATACCTTACTAAACCGTTTGAAATAGACAAACTCATTGACTCGGTCAACAAGGCCTGCGGTTATGCTTCGAGCCTGAGGCATCCCGTAGCACCGGCCACTGATGAATCGGCAGTTCACGGTATCGACGAGATCGTCGGCAAGTCGCCGGAGATCGTGGAGATTGCCAAGCTGATCGGGCAGGTGGCCAAAACGGAGGCAGCCGTGTTGATCTTCGGTGAATCCGGCACCGGCAAGGAACTGGTGGCCCGGGCCATCCATCGCAATTCCAAACGGCGCAGCAACAGCTTTTTGTCGGTGAACTGTGCCGCCCTTCACGAGACTCTTCTGGAGTCCGAACTGTTCGGCCATGAAAAGGGTGCTTTCACCGGGGCGTATTTCAAGCGCATCGGCAAGTTTGAGCAAACGGACAAGGGGACTCTCTTTCTTGACGAGATCGGCGACATGTCCATGCTCACGCAGTCCAAGCTTCTCCGCGTCCTGCAGGAGAAGTGCTTTGAGCGCGTCGGCGGCAATGAGTCTATCAATGTTGATGTCAGGATGATCGCCGCCACCAACAAGTCGCTGGTGCAGGCGATGAAAGAAGGTTCCTTCCGGGTGGATCTGTTCTACCGCCTGAAGGTCTTTTCCATATTTATCCCGCCTCTCAGGGAGCGCCGTAGCGACATTCCCCTGCTGGTAGATCACTTCGTCCACAGAATCTCGACGCAACTGGGACAGCCGGCCAAGGAAGTCTCACGTAAGGCCTTGCAGTTGATTATGAAATATCAATGGCCCGGCAACGTGCGCGAACTGGAAAACAACGTTCATACGGCTCTCGTCATGTCCAAGGGCGAATCTATTCAGCCCGAGGACCTGCCGATATACGCTGAAGGCGATGCCAGGGTTGACATCGACCTGGATACCCTAAAGGATGACTACACCGACAGTTTTAAGAAGATCGTTGAACCGATTATGCCCAAGCTGATTGCCAATTCACCGGGGCAGATATATCATTTCCTCGAGTCAGCTTTCGAACGGGCTGTTATCTCGTCATGCCTCAGGCACTTCGATGGCAATCAGGTCAAAACCTCAGAAACACTCGGTATCTCACGCAACACTCTTCGTGATCGAATATCGCGATACGGCTTGTATTAGTCAGCCCTGGCCGCCTAATCAAAACCGACCCGGAACAGCTGTTCAAATCCTCGAGCCTGCCCTGCCAAGAGCAAGGTTATCCTTTTGATTTTCCGGACCGCATAGTTTATACTACGGCCTGAAAAGTGGTTGCCCGTCAGCCGTGGACTTCAAAAGAGAATGACCGATGCCAACAAGATTCACAACGGGACCTCTCTCGAGGGAACTGGTCTTTTTCGTCAAATGCTTTCTGGTCACTATGGCCGTCTTCTCGGTATTTCGGCTGTTGTTTCTGGTTGTCTATTCGGGGGAGTTCGCCGGGGTGCCGGCGTTCGAAGTTTTTCGCGGTTTCATCCACGGCTTACGGTTCGATGCCGCCATTGTCTCGATGGGGTTTGCCGGCGTCTTGGTCCTGTCTCTTATTCCCCGCATCAACCGCTATCAGTCGTTCCGGTACCTTTGGATCGCCCTTGCCTATGCCGCCTTTGTCTTTTTCTTTCTACTGATGCTGGCCGATCTGCAGTATTTCGAACATTCCAGAAAGAGGCTTGGCTACGAGGCTTTTGCCTATCTTGACAGCACCGGCTGGCCCGTTCTGAAAACGGCCGTCATTCAGCATCCGTGGTACTTAATCCTGGGAACGGCCGCACTGACTCTCTTTTTTGTTATCACCATTCGGCATTTGAGAAGAACCCGGATTCTGGCTTATCAGCCAATTCCTCTGTCGACTTACCTGGTGGTACTGCTCGTTCTGGCCCCGCTCCTGGTGTTGTTTTCCCGCGGAGGGTGGCAGAGAGTCCCCCTGAGGACAGCCGATTCGTTTATCAGTTCTTTTAATGCCGTGAATATGCTGACAGTCAACAGCCCCCACATGGCCTTGCGGAACCTTGGCAAAAGCCAACCGCCTCGTCTCATGGAAGCATTGCGGGCAAAAGAACTCTGCCTGTCGCTTTTGGAAGTGGACTCCCTTCGACAGCTCGATCCCGAATATCCTTTGCTGGTGCGCACCTCCGACGCCCTTACAGAAAGTCCCGAAAAATACAATGTAGTTATCTTCCTGATGGAAAGTTGGACCGGCAAGTTTGCGGGTCCCGACGCCGAAACGCCCGAAGTGACGCCGGTGTTTAATGGCCTGGCCGCCGAGGGCAGGTATTTCCCGCGCTTCTTCGCCTCGGGATTTCGCTCCAGTTCGGGCTTGTTCTCGATTCTGACGGGAATCCCGGACCAGGTCGGCACACCCGTGATGAGGCGGCAGGAACTCCAGGACACCTTCGCCTCCCTGAGCGTCCTTCTGAAGCACCGGGATTATAGCAGCATCTTTGTGCACGGCGGCCTGCTGGATTTTGACAACCTTGAAAACATGCTGGTCCATGAGCAGTTCGACATAATTATCGGCAAGGACGAACTGTCCGACTGCGGGGGGCCCGAACACACCTGGGGCTACGATGATGAGTTCGCCTTCGCTCGCGCCCACGAGGAGTTCAAAAAGCAGGGGGAAAAGCCTTTTCTGGGACTTGTCTTTTCCGTCACCAACCATGCCCCGTACGAATTGCCTGACGAGAGACACTATGTTTTCGACGAGGACGACCATGAGCAGTACCGATTTCTCAACGCCTACCGTTATTCGGACCACGCGCTGGGAAAGTTTTTTGAGTTGGCCCTGCAGGAGGAGTATTTCAGAAAAACGGTATTCATTATAACCGGTGACCATACCCACCACACCAATCTCAACACATATGAGAACCAGCGTTTGCCGTTGCTGATCTATGCGCCTGGAATTGTCTCGCCCGGAGTGAGTCCGGTAATCGGGGCCCAGACCGATATTTTGGCGACGGTCGCGGGTATTCTAAAGCTGCCGCATCGGGCCGATATGGGTAGGGACCTGATGTCGCTTTCGGATGATGAGGGATTTGCTTATTTCATAGCCGGGCAATCGATCGGCTGGGTGGAAGGCGATCATATCGCTATTATGAGCCTCGATAACAGCCTGCCGCTGGTATACAATTACCGTGCCGGTGATTATTCGACAAACCGGGCGGCCGCCGATTCGGCGTTGGGTATCTCGATTCGCCGAAAAGCCGACGCCTTCTATCAGCTTGGCTCCGACCTGCTCTTTCATAACCGGATTTACCCGCCGGAACTCGCGGCCGGGCGAAAGGCCGGAAAGTGATTTGGCGGAACGTTCGGGCAAGATTATATTAACGCCATGAGAATCTGTCACCTCTCTGATACACATCTGGGCGCCGGGGCTCTCCATTCCAAAAGGGGAGAGAGCGGATTGACCCAACGGCAGGAAGACGTCATCCGCACCTTTGTCGAAGCCGTTGACAGGATAGTCGATCTCAAACCGGATATATGTATTCATTCCGGCGACATTTTCGACTCTGTGCGCCCTCTCAATCGGATTATTGCCACCGCCGGAGAACAACTGCACCGCCTGGCCGAAAGGCACGGCATTCCGACGGTCATTATAACCGGCAATCATGATGCCCCCAAGCAGCCCCATCTCGGCGCGGCCCTGGATATATTCCGGCACATCACAAATCTGTACGTCGCCTCGCAGAGCCGACTGGAGGTGTTCGATGTCAACTCCGGCTGCCGGGTGTATGCGCTGCCACACTGCCTGACAGCCGACATTCAGAGGCAGGAACTGGCCGGGTGCGTCCCGGATTCGAACGTCGATTTCAACATACTGGTGATGCACGGCGTGGCGGCGGGAATGCCCGAGTTTTCCATGGCCGACCTCGGCGAACAGGAATTGCCCCTGAATGTTATGGGGCGATTCGACTATACCGCCTTAGGGCATTTTCATAACTATTGTCAGGTTGCTCCGAAAGCCTATTATGCCGGCTCCACCGAGAGGTTGTCACAGGCGGAAAGGGGCGCGGCCAAGGGTTTTATCGAGGTCACCGTCGAGCCTTTTGCGGTGGCGTTTCATGAGGTGCAGGCGCGCGAGATGGTCGACCTGCCGGTTATCAGCGCCGTGGGCAAAAGGGGTGACGAGTTGGCGGCATTAATAGCAGAAAAGGTTGAAAAAGTCGATAGCCGTGACAAGATCGTGCGCCTGAAGGTGCAGGATGTTTCCGAAGAAACGCTTAAGACGCTGCCAGCGGGTGTAATCAACGACCTGAAACAGAAGTCATATTCGCTTAATATCACCTTCGAAAAGGAAAAAACGGAGGCGGCCGAGTATGAGTTCGGCCGGGCCGGGATCGGCCGTCTTGACAGCGGTTTTGTGGACTTTTTAGAGACGGTCGACTTGAAAGGCTTCGACAAGGAGCGCCTGATACGCGAGGCGCTCAAATATCTCTCAATGGAAAGCTGAACCGGGAGCACACAGGGTTCCGGACGCCGCCGTTCCGAAGGCTAGAATCTCTCCGGTTTGGAGAAATCCTGCTGATCCGGTTCTTGGCTATTGTTATTCGACGAGAACGTACGGGTGTAGCAGAACACCACTACGGTGATAATTACCGCCCAGGATATCGACATGAAGATCCAGCCTCCGGTGGTCATGGTCATAACTCCTTAAGAATTGCTCTCTAATTTACGTCGCTTCCAGGCCAGCCATACCAGGACGCCCACCAGAACAAGGGCGGCCAGCAGTACCAGCCTTATACCGAGTACGAAGGGGACATTCTCGGCAGGGACATCGTGCAGGGTGATGACCTTCCACCACTGATCGTAGAACCACCACACCAGCATGGCCAGCAGCAGCGTGGGGGAGACGTACTTGATGATGAACCTGAAAATGCGCGGCACACGCAACCGATGCCCGCGATGCAACTCCTCCCAGGTTTTGTCGATACCGAATACCCAGCCCAGCAGGATAATTTCGAGCGTGGCGCCAATCACGATGAAAAAGGTGCCGCCCCAGAAGTCGAGATCATCGAGGACGCCCCGGTTAAGAAACCAGATAGCGGGTTGGCAGAGAAAGAAAGCGACGATACCGAATATCCTTACGGACTTCTGGCGCGTGATGTTGAACTCGTCCTCCATGAAAGCCACCGCCGGCTGGGCTACGGATATGGA
>CBFCYQ010000002.1:0-38777 GCA_965602205.1 uncultured bacterium
ATCATCGGTGGAACCGTCGTCCACAAAGACAACCTGGTAATCAGCCGTCTGAGGGAACCGGCCGACGAGACGCCTGAGCTTCTCTCCCTCGTTGTAAGTCAGCACAGCCACTATGACGCTGGGATTCATTGCTTTCCCCCCGGGCTATTCAGGAACGACCAGACCTTCCCGAAGCCGATAGCCCAGCCCGCAGCCGCAGACAGCCCTGCTTTCGGTCCCCGGCGAGGTTTCCTGGGTGAATTGAAGTCTCTTGGCGCAGCGGCAGACATAGCCCGCGAACCTGGCCGGATTGCCGTACCAGAGAGTAAAATCCGGAATATCGCAGGTGACCACGGCCCCCGCCCCCACAAAAGCGTGGCAGCCGATGGTATGTCCGGCGATGATGGTGGCGTTGGCCCCGATCGTGGCGCCCTCCCCGATGAGTGTCTTATCGAACTCATCGTGGCGGACTTTACTGCGCGGGTAGACGTCGTTGGTGAAGACGGCGTGGGGACCGATAAAGACGTTGTCCTCAACGACCACACCGTCCCAGAGTGAAACACCGTTCTTGACGGTGACGTTATTGCCAATAATGACGTTGTTTTCGACAAAGCAGTGGTCACAGATGTTGCAGCCGGCGCCGATCCGGGCCTCCTTCTGAACATTGCAGAAGGCCCAGATACGGGTATCTTCGCCGATGTCAGTTGATTCGACGATGGCCTTTGGATGGGCGAAGTATTTTGTCTGGTCGGGCATCAGTCCAGCTCGATTACTTTGCCGCCGTTTCGCATCGAGTTATTGGAAGCCTCCAGAATCTTGACCACCTGGAGCCCGGCCATGCCGTCGGTCAGCGCCGGCCGGTCTTCATTTACAGCGTCATAGAACTCCCGGGTCGCCTTTTTGAGGGCTTCCGTCAGGTCAATATGGGGCGCCAGCATGTCGCCGGTGCGATACTGAACGAGAATATTGTAAATCTGGTCCTTGTCCTCGACAATGTCAACGCCGCGATCATATATCTTGATTTTCTCGGATGGTTCCATGTCATCGTAAACGATCATTTTCTTGGAGCCGGAGATGAGCGTCTTGCGCACTTTGACGGGAGCCAGCCAGTTGACGTGGATGTGGCCCAGGAGATTGTTGTCATAGTAGGCCGAGAGGTAAGCGATGTTCTCGATATTGGGTTCAAAATGGGCCACGCCGGTGGCCGCGATCGCGCGCGGGCGACGCCCCAGCAGGTAATCCATGATAGAGACGTCATGGGGGGCCAGGTCCCAGATGACATTGACGTCGTGCTGGAAAAGACCGAGGTTGACGCGCACGGAATCGAAGTAATACAAATCACCCAGCTCGCCGCCGTCAATGATGTGCTTGACAGTCTGCACGGCGCCGGTGTAAATGAACGTGTGGTCCACCATGATGTGGAGGTTCTTGCTTTGAGCCAGTTCATTCAGCCGCTGGGCCTGCTCCGTCGTAGCGGTAAACGGCTTCTCGACAAAAATATGTTTGCCGGATGAAAGGGCTTCCATACCCAGAGGAAAATGCATCGATACCGGCGTGGCGATGACGACCGCGTCGATCTCGCTCGAGTGGAGGATATCGTTGGCGTCCGCCGTCAGGATCTTGATCGTGGGGTATAGCCGGGAGATAAAATCCAGTCTCTCCGGTCTGACATCACATACCGCCGCTACATCGACGTCGTCGAGGGCGTTGAAATTCCGGACCAGGTTCGGTCCCCAGTATCCGCAGCCAATCACACCAACTTTCATGCGTCACCCGAATAGTTAATAGACTAAAAAGCTACCGTCCGGTCTAAAGTGCATCAGGAATATGTTGTACCTGCCGGTCTGTAATCCCGGTGATGGTGACAAATCCCGCCACTTTTGAGCGGTCTTCAATCTGCGGTCAATATAATAAGAAATCGTGGAATCCGATAAGACTTTTACTTTGTATCTTATCCGCGGGTCATCCATATGAACAAAGCGTTCTATGGAAGTAAACCTGATACCGGGGATGAATCTCTCACCGGGGTCGTCGACGAAACTTCCGTGAACGTCAACGAAATTGTTTTCCTCAGGAAAGCGGCTGTCAATGGCCACCGATATATCGACGTAGCCGTACTTTCGCAGGTACGCGCTTACCTTTGAGTATGAAAGCGGAAACATGGCGTACTGCCGGTACTCCTCAAGACCAATCGGGATGAGAGTCGAATATGCACGGTAGGTAAACTTGGGGTAAAAGAAATCGAGCAGCGGTTTTTCCCCTCCTACAAAGGACATCGCGGTGTCACCGACAGAAACAGTAAAGGTGTTCCTTCGCCGGGCGCCGGAATTTACGTCAATCAGGGCAAAAAGACCGTCTCCCCTTTCCATCTCCCGGAGGCTGGAGATGTATATTTTCGACCCGGCTTTCATGACGGGATTGTCGAGGCGGCAGGAAAACTCACTCCAGTTATCCCTGGCCAGGGTCGAACTCCAACTGACGACCGCAAAAACCAATCCCGCTGCGACGGCCGGGAAGGCTTTGGTCCAGCGGTAGCGGCCGTCCAGCAGCCGCCCTGAGATAATGAGCAAGCCGGTCAGCAGAATCAGGGATTTCAGCAGCAGCACGGCAATAGCGACACCTTGCGAGAGCCGGACACCCAATACGATGTTGAACCAGCTTATATCGATAACCCAGGCAAGCGCAAGCATCAGCACGGCCAGGACGACGCGTGCCCTGACGCGCGGTTTGTCGGCGGCACCCTTCTGCCACAATTCAACCGCCAGGAACGACGCTGTCATAATAAGCATCGGCATGGCATTGAAGTTGTAACGCGACACGGAATGGAAGATGACGTGGATGGCGGTATAGTAACCGATTATAAATAAGGGCCACGCCGCCGCACTGAATTTCCGCGAAATCATCACCAGCAGGCCCAGTAGTCCCCCCGCGACGATGATAAGGTGCAGTCGTTCCATGCCCTCGTAGGGAATTATGAAGTTTCGTTTGAAATCATTGAACGGGCGGCTCCACAGCCGCTCGAACTTCTTGACCAGCAGGCCCGCGAATCCCACCGGGTTATCGATGATATCACCGGCCACCGAGCGCTCCCAGAAGTCGGGCTCGACCTTATCGAGGTCGTATCCTTCGAATTTGATTGACGTCGACTGCCTGAGGTTGGAGGCGCCGTAGGAAGGGTCGCGCAGGGCAAGCTGCCCGTACTTGACTGACGTGGCCGTCACCCAGCAGACGAAAACTACGGCTACCGGAGCGGTAAAAAACAGCAACCGATTGATGAGCGTTGCCGGTGGCAGTTTCCGGCGGGCATAGAAATAGAAGCCGGCCACAAAGGGCACCGCCAGGAACATGGCTGTCGGCTTGTTGAGAATCAGCAGGCCGGTGATGACGCCGGCGAAGATATAGAACCTGCGGCTGTCATTCTCCAGGCCGCGCAGAAGACACCAGAGAGCAAGGATAATCAGAAAAGAGGTCGAGGACTCCAGAAGGAGCATGGTCGAGGCCAGGCTGAAGGGGAAATAGACGGCATAGAGAAACCCGGTGAGCAGGGCGGCAGTCCTCCCGGCGAGGCGCACAGCCACAAGGATGAGCAGCCACGTTGTCAGCAAATCGAGGATAATACCAAAGACCCTGGCGAAGGTAAAGTCGGCCAGGGGCGCCAGGTAGAATATCATCGCTAGAAAGGTCGGGTAGAGTGGGCCGCTGAAATAAAGATCATCCCGGGCCTGGGTCAGCGTGTGCGGCGTGTAGTGCAGCCACTCGATCTGCTCGCCCTGGATATATCTCTCGTAATAGTATTTAAAACGGTAGCGGTCTTCCCTCTCGTCGGCAGAGGTCCCGGCGCCGCTGTGATCCACGTAGGAGATGGCGCCGACGGCCGCCGCCGCGTACCGTCCGGCATCCCACATAACCGGCAGCACCTTGTCTGAGGCCAAATATCCGAATCGAAAGCCGGCCGCCACCACCAGGATGGCCAGAATCCAACCTCTTGTAACCGATGGGCGCATCTTTTCTTTATAAGCACATCAGAGTGATACCGCAAGGTTCAAGATTGGCCGCCCGGTGAGTCGTCGCCGGCGCCCGCCATTTCTTCGGTGGCCTTTTCTTCGAGCGTCTTGAGAGTGAGATGCTCTTTTTTGAGATAATAGAATCCCATAAAAGTAACGATAACGTACTGCGTGGCGTGGAGCACTATAGCACAGGACAGGGCCGCTTCCTGGGAAATACCGTACTGCATAAGCGCCAGGACCGCCCCGGCATGATACACGCCCACGAATCCCGGGGACGAGGGTACCAGGATGGAAACCGACACCACCACGAGGACGACAAAAGAGGCATCGAGATTGACGTCAAAACCAAAAGCGAGAAACACGAAATAGTTCGACAACCCCATGAGAATCCAGATTACCATTGTCTGGAGCGAAACCCAGGCGACGCTTTTAAGGTCGGTGAGAAATTCCAGCCCGCGAGAGAATTTGAGAATAACCGACTCAATAAAATCTTTGATTCTTTCAGGTAGAAAGAACAGGTAACGTCTCAACAACCGACTGGTCTGATCAGCCTTCAGGGCCAGGGTCAACATGGCGGCAATACCGAGCAGGGCGGTGGCAATGGTTATGATCAAGCCGAATTTCATGGACTGATCCAGTTGCAGCGGGGAGATATAGAGAACAACACCGAAAATCAGCAGCAGGGCAATCAGGTCGAAGACCAGTCGTTCGACAAATATATTGGCCAGCGAAGCAGACTTGGGAATATCGTTGTCCTGAGCGGCCAGTGAATAGGCGCGGACGAATTCGCCCAGCCGCAGCGGCAGAACGTTGTTAGCCATAAACCCGATACAGGTGGCGGCGAGGAGCTTGGAGAAGGCCACCTTTTTGACGGGCGCGATCATATCGTTCCAGCGATAGGCGCGCTGGTACATCGTCAGCACGATAAGCACGGCGTTGGGAATGAGCCACCAGTAGTTGGCGTCCTTAAGGGCCTCGAGCAGTTCCGTGATATTGATATTTCGGAACAAGAACCACAGCAGGACCACCGAGATAGTGATGCCGAATCCGATATAGAGGTATCTTTTGGCCTTTACAGTCACTTGTTTTTCACCACCTCGAGAATGAGCGACTCGAAATTCTTCGCCGCCCTGTCCCAGTCAAATTGTGCCGCCCACTGAAGGGCCCCCTGCTCGAGTTCTTTCCGCAGAGGCTCATCCGTTAACACCGTCAACAGCTTTTCGGCCAGTTGGTCAATGTTGCCGTGCTCGTACAGAAAGCCGGTCTGGCCGTCCCGAACCGAATCCCTCAAGCCGGGAACGTCGGCCGCAACAACGGCCGTGCCGACCGAGTTGGCTTCGATATTGGTCAGCCCCCAGCCTTCTTTCAGCGAGGGCAGTACCGAAACATGGGCTCGCCGCATCCGTTCGACCTTGTTCTCCATCGAGACGAACCCCGGGAATTCGATATCGCTCGACAAACCGACCTCATCGGCCAGTGTCTTCAGACTGGACAGATAATCACCGGCGCCGACAATCATCAGGTGCGCCTCGGGAAGTTTTGTCCTGACAATCCTGAAGGCGCGAATTACATCCTGGATTGACTTATACTTCTTGATGCGTCCCAAATACAGTATGGTCGGCCGGTCGTATTTCGGTACCGACGTGTCGGGCGCATAGGTCCGGCGATCGATCCCGCAGTGGATGACCGATATATCCTTTGGGGGAACGCCGCGCTTGATGAGGTCGTCAGCAGTCGACTGTGAGATTACGTTGAACGGCAATCCGCGATACACACGCACCAGGGGTCTTTCGCACAAGTATATGTATGTTCCGAGGACGAAGTTGATTTCATCAAAAACCGTCGTGGCAAACAGGTGCGGAATCACCACCAGTGTCTTTATTTTCAAGAACCAGGGCGTGTAGAACGGGATTTTGTTGATGTCTTCGAGGAGCAGGTCGAATTTCTCGCGGGCAACCAGTCGGCGCAGGTGGTAGGGTGCAATCAGGTTGAAGTTGAAGCGATTGCCTCTCCTGATGATTTTGACGCCGGCGATTGTTTCTTCCGGCGAGCAGCCGCCCCATCCCGAGCAAAACAACGTCACGTCGTGGCCGTATGTCACCAGTCGTTGCAGCAACTCTTCGAGATGCACCTCCGCGCCGCCGGCATACGGGTTTTTCAGATCATTCCAATTGAGAGCCAGTATTTTCATCACCGTTACCCGCCGTTGCTGTCCCTGGCTATGCCCTTTTGCAGTTCCATCAGCATCATTCTGATTTTATCGTCACCGGGATTGAACTGAAGCCATCGCTGAAGCAGGGCTTTCATGCCGAGCACGTTCTTGGTATCGAAATAGAGTCGCATCAACTCGTCGAGAGCCGCCCGATAAGTGGGATTGGAGACCAGCACACCGTTGAGGATGCGCTCGCCTTTTTGAGCGTCTCCATGTTTGATTTCGGTGCGGGCCAGCACTGTATTCAGCCAGGGCCGGTCGCCGCCTTCGGTGCTGTCGATCAACGCCCGCAACTCGAACAGCCTGCCCTGGCGGGACATTATCGAGGCCAGGGGGTCGATGGCATTGGGATAGTGAGGCACCAGTCGCATCGTTTTGCGGATGAGTTCCTCGGCGCGCTTGTAATCGCCCAACCCCTTGAGTTCCTCGGCGACCCGTAACATCCCCGTGGCGTAGTTACCGGAAAGCCGCCGGGCTGTTTCCGACTTGAACACCCCGGGATCGTCAAGCCCGCCGTCCCGGAATTTCTGCGGATTGGTGAAGAAGTCATAAGCCGCCTCCGCGTCCACCGAGATTTTCTCTCCACTGTCGAGCAGCCGCCAGGACATACCGGTAAGAAGGAGCCGATGGTCCAGAGATCTGCCCTGGTAGCGGCGGTATCTCGAGCTAACCGTCACCGAGAAATGTATCGGCCGGCGTCCGAAATTGTTGGCTATAATTGCCGTGACGACCTGATCCTGCAACAGGTAAGGCGTGCCGTCCTGCAAGCGATAGGACCGCAGGCGATCTATCGTCTCGTCGGTCCAGCCCAGGTCGACATTGAGAGTATTCTGAATCTGCTTGACATACCACTTGGCGTTTGACAAGGTCAGGTTGACGACCTTAACGTCGCGGCGGACACCGAGAGCTTCCTGAAGACACCACAGGGGAAACGTGTCATTGTCACCGAAGGTGAAGAGGACCGCGTCCTTGTCAGTGGAACTGAGTAGATTCCAGGCATAACCGTAAGCAATAAAGTTTTGGGAACGGTCGCAGTAATGGTAGTTGCGCGCCAGGCTGACAGCCGGTAACAGCAGCAGCACCGGCAAGGCCGCCAGTATCACTTTCTTCGGGCCGACCGAGAATTTGGCCGTCAGGTCACGGATATATTGAATTATGGCGCTGACGCCCATGCCGATAGCCAGGCCGAATAAAACAAAGGCCGGTGTGAAGAAATAATCCCGGTCGCGAACCTCAATGTAGTCGCGACTGCCCAGATGCTGCCGGGTACCGTCGGCAAAGTTCATATACAGCACCAACCCCACCGAGCACAAAAGCAGAAAAACCGTCAGTGGCAGCCCGATGTCCGGCCGTCTCCGGACGACCTCCCAGATTCCGAAAATGCCGATGAGAAAAAGCACGATAAAGCGCGGTCCGCGGATACCGTACTGTTCGTTGAAGAATTTCCAGAAGCCCATGCGGTTATGCACTCCGAACTGATTGGCCCATTCGCCTCGACGGACGAACATACGTTCCACCATCGATTCGGCGCCGTACTGCTTTCTTTCGAGGAAATTTATGGTGGCGGTGAGGTTTTGGGAGGGGTTATTCTCATCTATGTTTGGATTGCGGCTGGAGCGAATGGGGATGAACATATGCACGGAGAAGCCCATTACCGCCATCAGCAGGATCATCAGGGCACTTCTCCAGCGCGGCATCCGGAAGCGTATTCCCAGAATGAGAACAAGCACGGCCGCGGCGACCAGGCTATAGGCAAACTCTCTTATTCCCAGAACCACGGCCGAAGCGCCGACAATCGCTATGAGCACCGGCCAGTCGATAAACCGCCGCAAATAGATCAACAGGGCCAGCGAAAGCACCGCGGAGAAGACCAGGAAGGCGCCATAGCCCTTGAACGTGAACAGCAGGGCCACCATCCCGGCCGCGAAAAAAACGAATGACGCCAGCGACAAGTAGCCGCCTCTACCCGGCCCATCGTCGTATCTTTTCAAATATCGAAACAGCAGATTAACGCCGACAAGCACCAATGCCGCGAAAAAGATTTTCCCAAGAGCAGAGGCCGCCTGCAGCGTTCCCTCGGAAAGTGATCCTTCCACTCCCATACGCGCCATCACGGCGTTGATGGTCACGGCATAGAGAGGCATTGCTGACAGCATAAAGCCGAGCGCTACCACAAGATGCCAGCGCGAGAGCCGCTCGCAAGAGAAGATATAAAACAGGTAAAAAACAAAAACGATGACCACGGGAACAAAAAAGGGAATTTCGTCCGGTCGCGACGACATGGCGAATACAAGAAACATTTCGACAGCCACGAATATTGCCAGGGCATACCAGGCCCGGGCATCGGCTTTTTTCTTGAGAATGAAGACCAGAGCGGCTGCCGGAGCCATCAGAAAAGTGGCCATGTGGACGCCGATACCAAGGAAGGCCAGATACACGATCAGCAGCATGATTTTCTCTGCCGACGCCTCGCCCCGCTTTTCGACTAAAATAGTCGTTAACCATAGCATGGCCATCAGCATCATCATCGACAACCCGTAGACTTCGGCCTCCACCGAGTTGTTCCAGTTGGTGATGCTCCAGGCCAGGAACAGAGTACCGCAGGCGCCGCCGCCGTAAATCAAAAAGCGGGTGTAGGCCGAGCGGCTGGCGCCGAAGGACAGGCGAAGAATTCGAACCGCCGTTAAGTATGCAAAGAAGGCGGTGAAGGTCGAAGAAACCACTGAAAGCGCATTCACCCTTGCGGCCGCGTCGGCGGCCAGAGGTAGAATACCGAAGAGCCGCCCGATAAGAATATACAGGGGGGTGCCGGGCGGGTGGGGGATTCCCAGAATGTAACTGCAGGCAATGAATTCACCGCAGTCCCAGAGTGACACGGTGGGCGCTTTAGTCAGAACGTATACGACTAATACTGCCAGGGAAACCGCGAGCGCGACCAGAGCGTTGGTCCTGTCAAGGCTTTGCCAAAAACGTTTATTCATTCAAGAGAGCCGGCTGCAAGCGATGGAACTCGCAAGTCTATGTCCGTTCTAACACCTGTTCCTTTTAAACCACGATAATACAACAATTTTGATGTCCTGTCCAACACCTTTTACAGCCCGATCCGTGACGCCGATGCATCGCGTAGAGCAATCCCCGCTAAGCTTTTTTAGAACCCTCCACCTGCTTGACATAGTTGTCCAGAAGGCCGTTGACAAAGGCTGAAGACTCTCGTGTCGAGAAAGTTTTGGCCAGTTCGATGGCCTCATTGATAACCACCTTCACCGGGACATCGGGCATCTTCTCCACCTCAATGATAGCCATCCTCAAAATATTTCGGTCCAGCAACGCGATCCGGGAGAGCTCCCAGTTCCTGGCCAGTTTTGAGATAATGCTGTCAACCCGCTCGAGATTGTCCACGACGTGGTGAAAGAGATCTTTTACGAATCGGATGTTTTTCTGGGAGAGTTTCTCATCGCCGATAATATTTTCCAGGTCTTCATCCGACCAGGCGTCCTGCTGCTCGTAAGCATAGAGCCCCTTTAAGACCAGTTCACGGGCCCGGTGCCGCGGCGAGTCGGTCATCAGGCTTTCATTTCGCGGTAGAGGTTCAGCAGTTCGATCGCCGTGGCAGCAGCATCCCATCCTTTGTTACCCGCTTTGGTGCCCGACCGTTCAATCGCCTGCTCCAGGGTGTCAGCCGTAACCAGGCCGTAAATGACCGGGCGACCGGTCTCGAGGGCCAGTCGGGCGATCCCTTTGGACGATTCGGCGGCGATGTAATCGAAGTGCGGCGTGTCGCCGCGGATTATGGCACCCAGGCAAAGGACAGCGTCATGACCGCCGGAATGGGCCATCTTGGACGCAGCATACGGAATTTCAAAAGCGCCCGGAACATAGGCGACCGTGACATCGCTCTCGACCGCGCCGTGGCGCTTAAGACAGTCGAGCGCTCCTTCCAACAGCTTGTCGGTAAAAAAGTTGTTGTAGCGGCTGACGACGATTCCAAACTTGAAACCATCAGCCTTCAGGGCGCCTTCATACACCTTGTAATTCATGGTAGATTCTCCCTGCTATTTCAAATTCAGTAGATGACCCAGTTTGTCCCGCTTGGTTTCGAGATAACCCTGATTGAATCGGCCGGGTTCGATCTCCAGCGGGATCCGCTCGCTTATCTTGAGGCCGTAGCCATTCAACCCAATCACCTTGCGCGGATTGTTCGTCAGAAGCCGGATGGAGGATAGTCCCAGATCGGCCAGAATCTGGGCCCCGATACCGTAGTCACGAAGGTCTGCTTCAAAGCCAAGCTCCTCGTTGGCTTCGACTGTATCCCTGCCCGCCTCCTGCAGCTTGTAGGCCAGTATCTTGTTTGCCAGACCGATGCCACGGCCTTCCTGCCGCATGTAGAGCAGGACGCCGGTTCCTTCCTTCTCGATCATTCGCATGGCCGAGTGAAGCTGCGTGCCGCAATCACAGCGACGAGAGCCGAAAACATCACCGGTCAGACAGCTCGAATGGACCCGTACCAGGACACTTTCATGACTGGCCACGTCGCCCTTTACAAGAGCCAGGTGGTGGTGGTCATCAATTTCAGACTTGTACAAGTGCAGTGTAAACACGCCGTAATCAGTCGGCATGTTGACGGATGTTATTCTTTTTACGAGCATCTCGTGTGCCCGCCGGTACATGATCAGGTCTCTGATAGTAATCATCTTCAGACCGTGTTTTTCAATGAACATTCTGAGTTTGGGCACGCGCATCATGGTACCGTCCTCATCCATCACCTCACAGAGCACGCCAACGGGTTTCAGGCCGGCCAGACGAGCCAGGTCGGTCGTAGCTTCAGTATGACCGGCGCGTGACAGCACGCCCCCATTCAAAGCCTTGATCGGGAAAATATGACCCGGGCGGCCGAGGTCTTCGGGCCGGGTGGTGTCGTCGGCCAGAGCCTGTATGGTGATGGCCCGGTCGTAGGCCGAGATGCCGGTCGTGGTGCCGCGTATGGCATCGACGGAAATCGTGAACCGTGTACCCAAAAGAGCGGTATTGTTGGAGACCATCTGGTTCAGTTTAAGGTGCTCTATCCTGCCTTCAGTCATCGGGCAGCAGACAAGGCCCCGGCCGTGCATGGCAAAGAAGTTGATTGCCTCGGGCGTCACTTTTTCCGCGGCCATGATCAGGTCACCCTCGTTCTCGCGATCTTCGTCGTCGACAACGACAATGAACCGCCCGGCCCTTATCTCTTCGATTGCTTCAGCTATCGTATTAAAGTGTGTCTCGTTGTTGTTCATACATCCCATCCACTCTCTCTCAGTTTCTCTTTCGTTAAACGTTCCCGGGGTGTCTTACCAGTAACTTTGATTACATATTTACCGATTATATCAAACTCGAGGTTTACCACGTCGCCGGGGCTAAGCGTCCCGAGCGAAGTTACCTTGACTGTGTGCGGAATCAGATTGACGGACAGCCATCCGGACCTGACCGTGTTTACGGTAAGGGAAATGCCGTTGATCGCTACCGAGCCTTTATCAACCACCAGTTCATCGAATCCGGTGTCGAAGGTCAACGCCAGCTCAACTGACTCTCCGATGTTTCTGATGCGGTCCACGCGGCCGGTGCCGTCGACATGACCGCTTACGAAATGACCTCCCAGGCGATCACCCACCTTCAGGGCCCTCTCCAGATTGACTTTCGAGCCCACTCTATAGCCGGCCAGAACGGTTGTTCCGACCGTCTCCTGAGAAGCCTCGACCACAAAGGTCTTGCTGTTAAACGAGACCACCGTCAGACAGGCGCCGTCGCAGGCAATGGAGTCCCCGACATGGAGTCCGTCGGTCACCGTTGGCGCCGTTATGGACAGAACCCGATAGTTGCCCCGGCTCTCGACAGCCGCGACCGTCCCCGTCGTCTCTATGATACCGGTGAACACCAGGTCAACTCCTTGCCGGATAACCGATAAAAACATTATCGACGCCACTTGCCTCAAACGAAGCGTGCTCAAAGCGGATGGCATCGCCGAGTTTCTTTATGTTCAGATCCCCCACTGCCGCAACCCCCTGTCCGCACAGAATGGGAGCCGTGATCACGACGTATTTGTCGACAAGTCCCGCTTTCAAGAACGCCGTCGCCAGCGTTCCGCCGCCTTCGACGAGGACCGACTGTAAACCGAAGTCGGCCGCCTTATCCAGGAAGTCACGGATCTGCGGTAGACCCTGCCGGTCGAGTTTCACTCTCCAGAGAATCAGGTTACGCCCTTTTCTCGTGCGCGAGAATCTTTCGATCGCTTCTTCACCGCCTACGATAATTGTCCGGAAGTCCTTATTGTCGGTCAGCAGGCGACAGGCGGGGGGAAATTTCAGCGACCGTGACAGCACGATACGGTAGGGGTCCCGGCCCTTGACGTGACGGACAGTCAGGACCGGATTGTCGGTACGGACAGTCCCCATGCCGACCACCACGGCATCCACCTCGGCCCGTAAACGGTGGGCGAGCCGGCGGGAAGCCGCCGATGTAATCCATCGGGAATCGCCGGAGGCGGTAGCGATCCGACCGTCCAGTGTCTGTGCCGTTTTCAGGATGACAAAAGGCCGCCGGTTGCGATAATATCCGAAATACTTGTCATTGAGCAAGGCCGCCTGCTCTTTAAGCAGGCCGGTGCTTACGGTTAGTCCGGCTTTTCGCAGAATCCTGATTCCCCTGCCGTTAACCGCCGGATTGGGATCCTTGACAGCCGCGAATACCGTTTTTATCCCGGATTCGATTACAGCATCGGTGCACGGTCCGGTGCGGCCAGTGTGACAGCAGGGCTCCAGGGTGACATACAAAGCGGCCCCGGAAGCAGCCTGGCCGGCTTTTTTCAAAGCGACAATCTCGGCATGGTCCGTACCCGGAGCACGATGATAACCTTCGCCGATAACCCGCCCGTTCCTGACGACGACAGCACCCACCATGGGATTGGGCGAAGTAGAGCCTCTGCCCTTTTCGGCCAGGATCAGTGCTCGCCGCATGAAGTCGAGGTTGCTAGTCGACATAAAAAAACCCAAAGCTCGCTCGGGGATTTCTGGGATAAGTCAGGCGCAACCAGACGGCTGCCACCATTCATAAACCTTCTCCCATCCGGACTGTTACCGTCGGCGCCGGAATTCCACCGACTCAGCCGGGACCTGCCCCAGCTCACGGGCTTTCACCGCCGGTTGAGGAATCTCACCTCACCCCGAAGACTTATAAACAATTACACTTGGGTCTAATATAGTCGCCACGGCTCGAAAGGCAATGCCTTTTTTGTCTTTTTTGCAGATGGGAGGTCAGGCTGACGCCAGATCGTGCAGCAGATTCTTTACGTCTTTCAGGTGAAATGGTTTGGAGAGAACACATCCGACACCTTTGGCTTTTACTTCCTCAGAATCCAATTGGGTGCCCCACCCGGTGATCATTGCGATCGGAATCTCCGGATAACTCTCGTGCACCATACCGGCGAGGTCCAGCCCGGACATTCCGGGCATGCCGAGATCGGTAATCAGGAAGTCGTAATGATCTTTTTCAAGGGCCGCCAGCGCCGAGTAGCCGTCGGGACAGGCCCTCGCCTGGTGACCTTCCAGAATCAGCATGTCTTTGAGAATTTCCCGAATCTGGTCATCATCATCGACAACCAGAATCCTCAGTCTGGCCAGTTTGATGGTCTTTTTCGTAATTTCCGATATTTCATCCTGTTTTTCGTGCTGTTCGAAAGTGACGGTAAAAATGGCCCCTCCCGACGGGCGGTTGCTTGCCTCGATAGTCCCCCCGTGCCGCACCGCCACTCCGTGAGCCGTGGCCAGACTCATGCCGGCTCCACGGCTTTTCTTGGTGGTAAAGAAGGGGTAGAAGATCTTGTCTTTATGATCCTCCGGGACCCCCGAACCCTGGTCCAGAACCGACAGCCGGCACCGCTTCCGGTCGGCTTTCAGTACTACCTCCACGGTTGTATTGGCCGGTGAGTGTTCCACCGCATTTTCGATGAGTTTTTCTACGAGGGTGGCAAGGTCCGGCTCGAAACCGTCAATGATCACCTCCGCATCTGAGTAGCAAGGATTGATCCTGACGTTTTTATCCGCGGCGAGCTTTGCCCAGTCTTTACCGGACGAGGTCAGGGCCCGACGGACTACCTCGTTGAGGTCGATCGGTTCGAGATTTTTGTATCTGGTAACGGTAACGAACTGCTGGATGCGCTTGATGGTTTCGGAACCGGCCAGGACCAGTTGTTCTACCGTGTCCAGTTCGGTCAGCGTGTTCTCATCTTTCACTTTCAGCTTAATCAACTGCAGGCGACCGACGACCGCTCCAATCATGTTGTTGAAATCATGTGCCACCCCGGAGGTCATGTCCGCCAGCGCGGCCACCGTCTCGAGGTTGGCCAGACGTAGCGACGATTTCCTCAGGATGCGGTTGGTTCTTTGAAGGGTCCTCACCAAGAGAGCACTACGCAGCAGACCTGCCGCGAACAGGCCGTAAAGAAACAAGAGTTCGCTGTCCTCCGCTGAAAAACCGCTGGGATCGGCGGTCCAGACCACCAGTACGAACTTGAGTTCATCGTCCGGCGATATGTCAACCGCCGCCAAACCGCCGCATTCGTCTTCAAAGTGAGCGCTTAAGTCATAACACCTATGCCTCTCCCCCTCCGCGGAAGCGGCTCCCCAACAAATCTCGACTACTCTCGGAAGCAGCGCCTCGCAGTACCCCGCGAAAGGTTCCGGGCCGCTGCTCTCCCGTACCTGGGCGGCAGCGCCGGTTCGATTCCCGGAAATGAGACAACTGCCGCCGAGCGGGATGACGTCGCGGACCTGGTTGACGATCCGGGTGACGAGTTCACTGAATCGACATTCGCGGAGTGACTTGTCGGAAGCACGGATCAAATCTGAGAGCCTTTTGGAGTAGTCGGCGCTGGTGCGCAGTTCATGGGTCAGTGAGAGGAGTCTGAAAAGCATTCCGGTGACGAGCGGCACGAAATTCTCTATCGGTACAGGGAAATCCGATGGGCGGCGCCACCAGTAGGCAACAATCAGGCAGCGCAGTTCCCCGTCATCGTACAGCGGGCTGCAGTACGAACAAGTGAAGCTGTTCGCCGCGGCGAAAAGGTCCTGCTGGCTGTCATCACCGCGCTCAGCGTCGGTGAATTCCACTAAACCGCTCACCACCGCTTGCGGCGACCGGCCTCTGACAGCCCAGTATTTTTCGAGCAGCCGGGTCTCCTGGATGGTCTCATCCTCATGCAATATAGAGACGGGAATCAGGTCGTGCCCGCTATCGGAGCGGTAAAACAGAGCCACCAGGTCGGCCCGCAGCATCTTTGAACACAGGCGGGAGATGTCGTCGATTTGTGCGACGACTACCCGTTGCCAGCCACTTTTCTTGAGATGAAAGTATGCCGGGTACTGATCGGCGGAATTGTCCATAGTACTATTCTTCCATCCAGCAATCATGGCGCCGGGTCGACGGGGGTGGGGATTTCCTGATAACACGAGGTGAAACGGCTACGCGACAACCACCGCCGGACGTGGGTGCGTAGGAAACTCTGAGCCGACCGGTCAATATAACGCCCGTGTCATCGCCGGTCGGTTTGATGTCATCGAATTTGAAGACTCGTTGCATGATATCCATCGGGCCGATGTGGGCGATCAGATTGCAGGGAAATTCAAACATCAATTGCGTCATGTCGTTTTCACTATCCAGCCGCACCTTCAAGTCCCCCGAGCAGAGAGACTCCTCCATCAGCGTCAGCAGCAGTGGCAGCAGATAGTCGTAGACATCGCCCGCATTGAGCTTCAGATCGCTGTCATCGCCGACCGGAATCGTCACCGACAACGCCGTATTTCTGGTATCCTTGATCTTGCGGGCGAAACCTTCAATCATCGCGGGCAACGTCGATAACAACTCGCGGCACGAAATCTCTTCGCTGAAACCCCGCTTATCACCCGTGAGGATTTCCCGCAGGTTGTTGAGCTGGAGACAGGTCTCATCCAGAGCCCGGCCGATTTTTGCCACAGCGTCGGCGTTTGGGGCGCCATGTCCTTGCGAGTCGTCTAAGGGCGACTGTGTTTTCAGGAGTTCGATTTGCCCGACGGCCACCGAAAGGGAGCCCAGCAGACGGTGGAAATGGCCGTCGGCCAGCTTCCTGAGGGTGTCGAAGCGGTCCAGCAGTTTTTGGTGGTCGAAGCGTTCAGGCGGGATGCCGATAGATATTGGCCCGGTGGTGTTCCTGCTGGTGAGCGCCCAAAAAACACTGATGTAGTCAGCCACACAGGCAACAAGATGCGCTGACCGCGAGAGATGCTCTCCCTCGAGCGGCGAGGCCACTGCCAGCGCACCCTGGTGAACATCATCGAGCGCCACCGGGTAGTATAGTTCGGAGTTTGCCTCCCGGTCGAACGAGTTGCCTCCGGTGTCGACAGGGGCGTGACCACCGTTCAGCGAAGGCACAAAATGTGGCGTGCCCTGTCGGAGAGCGATCCAGGCGGCTGCCGGGATGAGGTTGTCCGTCTCCATGGTCAGAGACACGCGGTCGTTGGCATCGAGCGAGACGACCCGGGAAGCGCCGGCCCCGGCGGCCAGGATCAGACGACAGATATCACACTGGTGGGTAAGCAGTTTGAATACATCAACCAGGACATTGTCCAGCGACATGCCCTCGATCGGACCAATGCTCAGATCGCGAAACATATCGAGTGTTTCGGAAGTAGTGCTGAACTGCGATTCATGCAGTTGCGAGACCAGCCCCGCCGCCGTTGAGATACGGCGAGCCTGCTCGCGGTCCAGGTAGCCGGGCAGGGCCATCACGAGCATGAACTCCGTCCGGTCCGACATCACACTCGGATGCACAAAAAGAAAGGTCGGGCAGTTATCCAGGAAGGAGGGATAGTCCGGCAGTAAATCGCCCGGGATGAGGTTTGTTCCCCGGCGCATGAAATCCATGAAGATACGTGCGGTCTCGTCGTCAAGACGATTGGGCAGTCTATCGCTGAGGCTGATGTCCCCCGTAGCCAGTCGAAGTTTGAAAACACCCGCCTGGTCGTAATAGAAACCCGCGTAGCTGCCGGGACACTGCCGTGCCAGCAGCCCGAGCAGCTGCTGCATAAAACCGCAAAGACTGTTGTCGCGGCTGAACAGCCGGGCAATAAGCTGGGCCGCGACGTCGCAACCGCAATCATCAGGTTGTCGATACCGTGAAGCTATGGCTCTGACAATTCCGGCGACCTGGGTGTCGTCGAGCCGGCACGGCCGGCCGCTGGGAACCGCCAGCAGAGCCCCGATGGTATTGTCCGCCAGAACCGGGTACAGATCATGGTCTTCGACACCGACAGGTTCCGTGGCCACGAAATGTCCTTCCGGGTTTTGCCTTAGTCCGGTTAGTGCCTGGCGCATTGAGATCAGTTGGTCGATCGGCAGGTACAGCCAGGCCGGGCTGCCGGTTTCGTGGCCTTGCGGCATTGCACTGTGAAATACCTGGGGGATGCCCCCCGCCAGGTAAAGGCGCATGTGGTTCGGAAGGCCAGTGCACCCCGTCTCCCCTTTTGGTGCCATCTTCTGGTTGTTGGACAAAATTCTCATTTCCCAAATCAGTGTTGTTGCGGCGTGAAGAGAAATTATTCGCTATACCGATGTATCCTCCGTGAAGCACTCTCCAATATTACGGGCCGACTTATCAATGATCGCCAGATAACGGCTGACGGCCATGTCGGAAGCCGGCTGCGCTCGCATCATCTCCACCGAGCCCAGGATCCCTGAAAGAGACGAGTTTATACGGCTTCTCGCCTCCGGCGGCAAGTAACGGGCGCCTTCCAGACTCTGCAGCCCGGCACCGATATCCCGCTTGAGCCTCACCGCCGGTGTCGGCAGGGCCAGCACGCGAGCCAGTACGGAGGCCACCGCGCTGACCAGAAGCACATGGGCCTGCTGGTAGTGGTACCTTTCCCAACTTCGAATGTCGGCCAGACTGATAACACCGAGAACGGTTTCGCCGGCCTTCACCGGCACGAGTAACGCCGATTTCAATTCTTCACAGAAGCATTGTGCAGCCTCGGCTTCCCCCACTTTGCTGTCCGAGTTTTCCTGGTTGATCATCATCAAGCGAGCCGTGTCGCGCACCAGGCAGTGATACGGCATGAGTGACAGAACCATGTGACCGTCGACAGGCGTAGTCTTCTCAAGCGGCTGTTGAAGCACCAGCGACCGGGAATTGAGGAAGGTTCCTTGCGGATCAAATGTGGAGATGCGGACCATGGTCGTCTTCAATTCATCCGAAAGCATGGCTGCCGCTCGATCGAGAATCTCCTCAGTGTCAAGCCCCAGCGCGACATCGGCGAGAAAACCGTTAAGCCCGGCGTGCATTCTCTCTCGTTCCTGCAGATCCTGACGCAGTTTTTCTTCGGCTACCAGTTCCTGAAGGAAATCGGCGGCATCCGCCAGAATGGCTTTGTCGGTGCTGCTGAATTTGTTCGGCTGTTTGCTCGCGATCTCCAGCATACCGTCAATGCTACCGGCGACGGTCAGCGGAAACGACAATTGACATCTCATGCCGTTGTTGATAAGTATGCGGCCGTAGACATCCTCGGCTTGCTTCTCGCCGTCCGCCAGCGCCACCCGGCGGCGGTCGGGCAGTCCTTGCACCTGATTTTGGAATGCCCTGAAATCCAGGCCCATCTCCTTGAGAAGGGTCTCGTTCTCGCCTACTGAGAAACGCTGGACATTTTGCGGATTGTGGGCTATGGTCAACGCCGCAAAATCGAAGTCGACTGCCTCACGGAGGGTGCGCATCAATCTCACCATGTTATCTTTGACCTCCTTGCGGCGGTCGACGGCCTGCTGCCAACTGCGGCGCAGTTCCTGGCGTTTACACAGGTGGTTGATCCGGCGCTGCTGCTGGTCCAGTTGAATCTTTCGGCCCATTATCTCCGATGCGATTTTCAGGTTGATCCTGTCGTCGGTCGTGAGTTGGGCGCCGTCACCCCACAAAAGGAAGAATCCCACGGGTCGATCGTCAGCATCGATGGGTAGCAGAATCGCCGGTTTACGGTCCGAGTCGGGCCACTGCCGGAGTATCAATTCCGGGTTCAACCGACAGTCGGACGCTTCGCAGAATATCGTTTGACCGGCCAGAAGGCCGTCCATGTCGGCCGGTGCCGGGTCGGTGTCCGGGAATGTCGACAGGCGTACGATCCGGCCCGCCCGCCGCGAATAAACATATACGCCGCCCCGGCTCAGACCGTACCCGCCGATCATATACTGCAGTCCCTTGCGGAGAACCACTGGCAGGCGGGACTCAACGGCCACCAGTTGTTCGATGTGTTTTATTAGTTCGAGACGTTTAATTCGTCCTTCACCACATCGCCGGTATTCTCGAGACAGGGGCAGCCAGTCCGCCACACCACTTACTGTCAGGGTCATTCCGGTGATGATCCCGATCCAGGTTATGAGCCTGAAAAAGAGCGGATCGGATACAAACGATAGGGAACCGAAGACTCCAAGGTTATAGTACATCCTGGCAAGAGAAATCAAAGTCAGGATAACCAGACCGGCGCCAATGTAATCGTAGCTCTGCCTGTGCTCTGCTCTAAGCAGCTTGCGGAACCTGGCAACCAGTACCAGGGCAGCTAACCCCATGACGGTGACCCACAGGTCAAAAACCTCCACACCCATACTGACCTCCTAAGACACGAAGTACGCTAAGCTCAGGCTATTTCTATAATTATCGGCAGACCTGACCATCTGCTTAGCTTCGGACAGCTTCGGCCGGTGGCGGCAAAATATCGATTCCAGCCCACAATGTTGCGATCCCGATATCTAATGTGACGCTTTATCTACCCGCCCTAACTAATTGCTAATCAGCGCTATTGGACATTACAGTCAACAAGGCACTGGAATTGCATGGTAATTGGCAGACAAGGACTGAAACCAAAATCCCGTACCCGGTACGGAGGGAGGACATCTATGTCTAAGCAGTTTATATCCGGCCTGTTGATCAGTACCGCTGTTATTTTGTCTCTGGCGTGGATCGGTTGCTCCGACGATACCATCACGACGGTTTCGCCGCCCGGTTCCAACGACGGCACCAGCACCGCCAGCGACGTAGTATATTACTTCCCGCTGAATGAAGATTACCAGACTATCTACGACGTTGTTAACAGCGACGGGACGAAGGAAAGCGAGACATACACGGTCGGCAAAGAGGTCCCGCGAGGCAGCGCTACGGCCATAGAGTGGCTCTCATACACCAGTTCCAACGGTAAGGATACGGGCTACTTCCAGGCCACGGCGACGGCCCTTTACTACTTTGAAGACCTTGGAGCAACGGCCGAGAAAATTATCGAACTGCCGCTGGTAGTCGGGGAATCATGGCCGCGGTACGAAGACGGCAGTCTTCTAAGTGACTATGAAGACGGGATTGATATCATATTTGACAATGATTTCAAATTTCCCGACTCGTCGGATTTCATTGATGGAACGCAGAAGAACTACCCGACCACCGGGCTGTCGATCATGACGGTCACGGCTATCGAGAAACTGCTACTCGACAACGGGGCGTATTACAGCGGCGCGGTCAAGATAACCAACGCTAACACTACGGGCACCTATAATATCTACTGGTTCGCCCCCGGCGTGGGTCTGGTCAAATACATTATCGGGGCTTCGGCGATGGATGCGACTACCGGCGGCAAAGTTGGTGAACTGAGAAGCTACGGCTCCAAGTAGACAAGGGAGACTGGAACGGCAGAAGAGGCCGGGCATCGTGGGGATGTCCGGCCTTAATTCTGGGTCATTCCAGGGCCAGGCGCGGATTGACGATTCGCTGGTAATTCTTGAAATGAATTTTGGCCGTCTTCTCGAGAATGGCCGTACCATGCCGCTGAACAAGCCGCCGTCCGGCCTGGTCGACCTTGGCCGCGGCGCCCTTGGGCAACTCCAGACCATACTGAGCCGACATCCTGTCGATGGCCTCGATAAAAGCGGCCCGGGCGATAATGGAGGCGGCGGCCACTTGAACAATGCTCTCCCCTCTCACGAATTGGCGGATCTCGATCTCGTTGTTTTTTCGGGCCAGCGCCTGCTCCACCAGTTCCGCCTTGCCGAATTTATCAGACACAGCCCGGGCGGCAGGTGTCCGACTGGTGATGTTCTCAATCGCCTGGGCGTGACCCCAAGCCAGCAGTTTGTTGAGGTTACGAATTTTCTCGTAAAGCTGGTTGTATTTCTCGGGACCGATCATTACAACCGAGTGGATGAAGTCACGGCGAAGTGTCCGGCTGATTTCGAGTACACGCTTATCAGAAAGAAGCTTACCGTCGCGGACCCCTATCGCCACCAGACCGGGGATGGCATCGTCGGCCGCCAGGAAGGCTGCAATAACCAAGGGGCCGAAGAAATCCCCTTTGCCGGATTCGTCGACCCCGATAACTTGTGGCTTTTTTGGCATGCTTTAATTAGCACGCTCCAGGTAGTCGCCGGTCCGCGTGTCCACCTTGACCTTATCGCTCTCCTTAACGAACGGAGGCACTTTGACAACGAGTCCGGTCTCGAGTTTGGCCGGTTTGGTGATGTTTGTGACCGTATCGCCCTTGGCAAACGGTTCCGTCTCCACGACCGTCAAAACCACGGAGGTGGGCAAATCCACGGAAATAGCCTCATTGTCGAGAAACATAACCTTGTAATCCTGGTTTTCCAGGAGGTACCACTTGGCGTCGCCGAGGTTATCGATCGGAATCTGCACCTGCTCGAAGGTTGTCGAATCCATGAAGGTATATTCGCCCCCGTTCTCGTACAGGTACTGCATTTTTTTCTCTTCCATGTCAGGCGGCTTGAAGCTGTCATTGGAGGAAAAGACTTTTTCGACCACGGCCCCGGTCTTGATGTGCTTCAGCTTGGTGCGAATGTTGGCCTTTCCCCGGCCCATTTTGAAGTGCTGGTAGTCTACGACATAATACGGCTGGTCATCGACGATAATGCGCAGACCCTTTCTGAAATCCGATGGCGTATACATAAGTCCTCCTGCTTAAACCGGCTCCCAATATAACAAAAAACGAGCCCGACCCAAGGAAATTCTACTGACGCTGGGCGCATTCGGACTGTTCGGTAGCAGCAGGGACGCCGGCCCGCACGGGCAGGCTTACGACAAATTCCGTTCCCTTACCGGGTTGCGACTCGACGGTGATATGCCCTTTGTGCAGGTCGATAATTTTCGCCGCCAGTGCCAGCCCCAGGCCATTGCCGCCCGGCCGCGAGGAGAAAAAGGGTGTGAATATTTTCCCGAGATGTTCTTCAGCAATTCCGCAGCCGTGGTCCCGGATGCTGACCGACTGCGACAGCCCCTCTTCGCTGACGTGTACATCGACCAGGCCCGGGCGATTGTCATAGGCATTAACGGCGTTGTCGAGGATGTTTGACAGAGCCTGCTTTATCAACAGCTCGTCGGCCCATACTTCCCCGCGGACCGACCCGCCCTGCCGGTACTGGATGCGGTTGTTCCCGGCACGCACCTGGAAAGTGCTTATCAGTTCGGTCAGCACCTCCCGGAGCACCACCGGCTCCAGGGCAGGACGCAGGGGCCGCGCGAAATTGAGAAAGCGTTCGATCAGCAGTTCGGCCTGCCGGGTTTCCTGGTCCAGAGCCGTCATACTGGTGATTTCCAGTTGCGCCTTCTGCAGCCGCTTTTTGACCAATTTGCTGTAGCCCACCACGGCTCCGATCGAGTTGCGCAGTTGATGGGCCAGGCCGGCTGCCATCTCTCCCAGCGCGGCCAGACGCTTCCTTGTCTCCAACTCCTTGCGCAAAGACTGCAATTCGGTCAGATCGTTTATAAGAACGGAGGCTCCCACCTGTGTCTGCCGGTCACTGGCGATAACGGAGACGCCCACCCCCAGGGCCAGCCGCTGACCGTCGGCGGTAACAAATTCGTACTCGTCGTACGGCCGGCCGGCGGTCTTTTCCAGGCAGGACCTGACAGCATCCAACAGGCCGGGATTGCCGCTGAAAAGCTGATCGATATAGCGTCCGGTGAAGTCAGTCGTCGTGATTTTTAGAATCCTGACGGCCGCACGGTTTACTGAACGTATGTTACCGTCATTGTCAACGGTCACGATTCCGGAATCCATCGAGTTCAGCAGATACTGGTTGAAATGCTCCAGCGAGTCGGCCCTCATGCGCATGGTTTCGTTAAGCTGTAGCAGTTCCGACTCTTTTGCTTTCAACTCTTCGATCATTCTTCGGTAGTCTTCAATCACCGTCTCTATTTGGCTGCCGTCCCCGTCGACGAGTCTGCCGGCATCGACAGCCTCTTTCCGAATACGCCGGAGCGGTGTCAGGATGTAGCGCAGCAGCCACAGGTAAACCCCTATTACGACCAGCGTCGCTATGACACTGACAACGAGGATATTGTTGCCCGACTCATCCAGGTAGGCCAGGACGGGCTCGTTGGCCGACAGAATCAAGATTTTCTTGTCAATGGTAGAAGGTATGGGATATACGTAGAAGTATTCGCTCTGCTCGCCATGGGTCAACATCTGAAATTCGGCCACGAGTATTTTTCGGGCCACCTGGGGTATCTGTCCGGGGGGCAGACCGTTGACAATCGAGGTAAACCACGTCTTGCGAGCCTGAGGCGAATTGTCCGGCGGCCGCGAGGGTATCAAAACCAGCCCCGACAGACCATAGGTCGCTTTGAACATGGCCGTTCGTTCGGCGGTCAACTCCGGAAGGATTTCTTTCTGCACCGCCCGGGAAACCGCCAACGCCGCGTTATTCAGATGGCCTGTCGTCCGCTCGCGCATATCGGCCCGCGCGTGGTAAACAACATAATTGGCGGCAAAGCTCAGAAAAAGCAGTATGACGATGATTACGAGCAAGCCCAGATGGACTTCGGATTCATATCTGTCGGTTCGTTTCTTCATGGCTACAGGCAGATTATCGGTAAAAAGGGACGGATGGTTGAGAAATCGCGTTTCAGTTGACGGCCAGGAAGTTGCTTACGTAGTAACTGATGACTTTGTCGCCATAGACAATCGAAAGCAGGGCCGCCGTCGCCAGAAACGGCCCGAACGGAATGACCCGGTTCCGGCGCAGCCCGGACGAGAAAATCATGACGATTAAAGAGACCCCGAGCCCGATTACAGCCGAGCCCATAAAAATAAAGAGCACTTTCTGCCAGCCCAGAAAGGCCCCGAGCATGGCTGCCATTTTGATATCGCCGCCGCCCATGGAATCCTTCTTGAACAACCAGTCACCAAGCAGGGCGATCAGATACAGCGAGCCGCCGCCGACCAGGAGACCGATTGACGCGCTGCCGATACCGATTCCGCCGGGAAGCAGGGAAACCGCCAGCCCGACTACCATTCCCGGGATGGTGATGACATCCGGAATTATCTGGAACTCCAGGTCTATCAGAAAAATGGCCAGCAGCGACGAGCCCAAAGAGGCAAACACCATAAATTGCACGCTCAGGCCAAACTGCCAGTAGAAAAAGACATAAAACAGAGCATTGGCCAGTTCAACACTCGGGTAGCGAAGTGAGATGCTCTCATGACAGAAAGCGCACCTGCCTTTGAGAAAAAGAAAACTGACCAGCGGTATATTGTGAAACCAGCGCAACTGCTGGCGGCAGCGAGGGCAAACGGACCGTTCCAGGAGAAACTTCAACTTGCGGGGAAGACGATAAATCACCACGTTCAGGAACGAGCCGATTGCCAGCCCCAGCAGACCTGCCCATATCAGACCATAATACTCCATACAGGCATATTATCGGCAGATACCCGGCTTATCTCAACTCGTCCATCAAGTGCATTACGAGAGTGACCACCGCCGGGCCGGCTGTTTCCGTCCGCAGCACCCGGCAACCAAGAGACACCGGCACAAAACCGGCGGCCACAGCCACCTCGACTTCCTCGTCGATGAAACCGGATTCCGGGCCCACGAGCAGGGACACTCTTTTTGGCCGAGAGTCATCCAGGGTATCAGCCAGCGGCCGGGCCTTCGCCGCCGGGTGAAATATCAAGTTCAGTGACTCACCATCGGTTTCCCGAATATACTCGGCAAAACCCACCGGCACCGAAACCTCCGGGCGATAGGCGCGCCGGCACTGTTTGGCGGCCGCCAGGGCCACTTTCTCCAGTCGTGTCACGCGGGCGCGGGCTCGCCGCGGGTCCTCCAGCCTGACTTTGGATTTCGACGTAAGCACAGGCACAAACCTCTTGACGCCCAATTCCGTGCCCCGGGCTACAACGTTGTCGAACTTGTAGCCACTGGACAACCCGGCGGCAAGAGTAAGTATCACCGACGGTTCACCGAAATTGCGGATTTCCGCGTGGACCGTCAATTCTACCGCCTTTCGACGGGAAATCTTCGCGACTATCCCGCGGTAGGCAGTGCCCAACCCGTCGATAACTATGACCGGATCCGATTTTCTCAGGCGCAGGACAGCAACCGCGTGGCGAGCTTCATCATCGGGCAGATGAACGACACCGCCTGCTATAAGCTCGGGCGGCGCGTAAAAGATCGGGGCTTGCATCGTTCAGCCCTTGTATATGATAAACGTGAACCACTCGTTATCCCGAACGGTGGTAAATCGATTAAGTCCGTTTCTGTTCAACTCGGAAGAGATATCCGGCAGGTCGGGCCCCAGCAATCCCGACAGCAGTAGAATGCCGCCGCCGGCAAGAAGATAGGCCAGTTTTTCAATCATCACCATGATGGTGCTCTTGATAATATTGGTGGCAATGAAATCGTACGGCTCGTCGCCCTGACATTTGTCGAGGGAGCCGAAGATGATGTCGTGGGGGCAGGCCACTGTGTTGATGGCAAAGTTCTCGTGAGCGCTCTCGATGGCCACCAGATCGTGATCGACAGCCTTGATATATCCGGCCTTCATCTTATCCGCCAGAATAGAGAGAATGCCGGAGCCGCATCCCAGGTCCAGAAATCTGCCTCCCGCCTTGAATTTTTCCCGCACAATCCGAAGACAGGTGCGCGTTGTCTCGTGGCGACCGGTCCCGAAAGCCATTTTCGGCTCGATGACAATGTCGTAACGGATATCGGCGGGACTCTTTGCCCAGGGCGGCCGAATTACGAGATCCTCGGAAACACGCACCGCCTCCACGGATTTCCTGTACTGCTGGGTCCACTCCACGTTTTTAATGGGGCGCTCATGAATCCGGGGAACCTCCGGCATGCTGTCATCCAGCAACTGCGACAGGTAGTCGGGCAAAATTGTCTTGTAATTGCGGTCATCTTCGACCGGCACATAGAACTTGATGCCGGTGACCGGCGAATCCTCTTCCTCTTCGAGGACCAGTCCCGAGCAGACATTGTCGATCAGGAAGTTGCATACGGCATCGGCGTGCGCGCGCGGCACCTCCAGGGTCACTTCCAGGTATTTCTGAGGGATGTCAGTGGTTTTTGTCATACGCCAAATGTCTCTCTAAGTTTTTCGAAGAACGATTTACTGGGCTTGGGCGGTTTGAAGGAATCCGAGTGCGCCAGCTTCCGAAGCAACTCACGGTCGGAGGCTTCCACCCTGGTGGGGACCCAGACAAAAATCTGTACCAGCTCGTCGCCACGGCCGCCGCGATGGAGATGAGGGATGCCTTTACCGCGCAGCTTGAACACCTTGCCGGGCTGCGTGCCGGCCGGAATCTTGATACTCTCGTCACCGTTCAGGGTGGGCACCGAGACAGTGCCACCCAGGGTCGCGGTGGTAAAGGAGATGGGCATTTCGCAAATAATGTGATCGCCGTGACGGGTGAAAACCTCATGGTTCTTCTCTTCGAAAACGACAATCAGATCACCCGGCTCGCCCTTGTTGGGAGCGGCGTTCCCCATGTTCTCAACGGTCATGTAGTTGCCGCCGGCCACCCCGGGCGGGACGTTAATCTTGACATCACTGGAGCCGCGCACACGGCCGTCGCCGCTGCAACTGCGACAGGCATCCGCAATAATCTCACCGGCGCCGCGACACACGTTGCATGGGGTCACCTGCTGAACCGTGCCGAGAAATGTCCGGCTGATCGTCCGTACCTGCCCGGCGCCCTTGCACTGCGGGCAGGTTTTTTTCGAGGAACCGACAGCCACCCCCGAACCACCACAGGTATCACAACCGACCATTCGTGTGACCTTGATTGTCTTCTCCGCACCGGTGGCGATTTCCTCAAGAGCGAGGCCGATGCGAATACGCAGGTCCTCGCCGCGATTTCTCCTGTGGCGCGCCGTGCCGCCACCCATACCGAACAGATCATCAAAGATTGAGCCGCCGCCGAAGTCGCGCATGAAGGCCCGAAGGGCATCGCTGAGGTCGAACCCGCCAAAGCCGCCAAATCCACCAAATCCGGCCGCCTGTCCCAGACCGGCGTGACCGAACTGGTCATAAGTCTGCCGCTTCTGGGGATCCTTCAGAATCTCATAGGCCTCCGTAGCCTCCTTGAAGCTGTCTTCCGCCTCGCTGTTGCCCGGGTTACGGTCCGGGTGGTACTTCAGGGCCAGTTTTCGGTAAGCCGATTTGATGTCGTCTTCGCCGGCATCGCGGCCGACACCGAGAATTTCGTAGTAGTCCCGCTTATCCATGAAATATCAATTACTTCTTATCATCGTCAACGACTTCAAAGTCGGCGTCAACCGCGCCATCCTTCGCGTCGCCGCCCTTATCCGCCGGCTCGCCTCCGGGCTGCCCGGACTCCGTTGAACCAGCCTGCGATGCCGCCTGGGCCTGCTCGGCCTGGGCCGCCTTGTACATCTCCTCGGCAATCTTGTGCGAAGCCGTCATCAACTCTTCCCGGGCCTGGTTGATGGCCTCGGGGGACTCGCCTTTCATGGCTTCTTTGAGCTTGCCGATGGCCTCTTCGACTTTCTTCTTCTCGTCGTCGGAGATTTTGTCGCCGTGCTCCTTGAGCGTTTTCTCGGTCGTGTAGATGAACTGGTCCGCCTCATTCCGGGCCTGGATCAGGTCGGCCTTCTTTTTGTCCTCCTCGGCGTGCTTATCCGCATCACCGACCATGCGGTCAATTTCCTGCTCCGACAACCCGGATGAAACCTCGATCCTGATCGACTGTTCCTGACCGGTGGCTTTGTCCTTGGCCGAGACGTGCACGATGCCGTTGGCGTCAATGTCGAACGCCACTTCAATCTGCGGCATACCTCGCGGGGCCGACGGAATTCCTACCAGGTCAAAACGGCCAAGGGTGCGGTTATCGATGGCCATTTTGCGTTCACCCTGCAGCACGTGGATGGAAACAGCCGTTTGGTTGTCATCGGCGGTCGAAAAAATCTGCGCCTTTTTAGTCGGAATGGTCGTGTTACGCTCGATCAATCGCGTCATTACCCCGCCCAGGGTCTCGATGCCCAGGGAAAGCGGGGTGACGTCCAAAAGGACGATATCCTTTACGTCGCCGGCCAGAACTCCCCCCTGAATGGCCGCTCCCAGGGCCACCACTTCATCGGGATTGACGCCCTTGTTGGGCTCCCTGCCGAACAATTCCTTGGTCAGTTCGATAACCTTGGGCATGCGCGTCATACCGCCCACCAGCACAACTTCGTCGATGTCGCCGACACTCAACTGGGCGTCGGCCAGAGCCTGCTTGCACGGTCCGACGGTGCGATCAATCAGATGTTCGGTCAACTGTTCGAATTTAGCACGCGTCAGTGACAGGTCCAGATGCTTCGGTCCGGCCTGGTCCGCCGTGATAAACGGCAGGTTGACGTTGGTCTGGAGGGTTGACGACAGTTCGATTTTGGCCTTCTCGGCAGCTTCTTTCAGCCGCTGTAGCGCCATGCGGTCTTTGCGCAGGTCAATCCCCTGCGCCTTGCGAAATTCATCGGCCATCCAGTCGATGACCGTCTGGTCAAAGTCATCGCCGCCCAGGTGCGAATCACCGTTGGTCGAGCGCACCTCAAAAACACCGTCACCTATCTCGAGAATCGAAATATCGAAGGTGCCGCCGCCCAGATCATACACGGCTATTTTCTGGTTGACCTTCTTCTGCATTCCATAAGCCAGCGAAGCCGCGGTCGGTTCGTTGATAATTCGCAGTACTTCCAGCCCGGCGATGCGCCCGGCATCTTTGGTGGCCTGCCGCTGCGAGTCGTTGAATTAGGCCGGCACCGTAATAACCGCCTGCTTGATCTCGCCGCCAAGATAGTCCTCCGCCGCCTTTTTCATATACTGCAGAATCATGGCTGAGATTTCCGGAGGCTGGTGCTTTTTGTCCCCGGCTTCTATCAGGACGGCACCCTTTTCATTCTCAGTGACTTTGTAGGGTACGATCTTTTCTTCCTCGGTGACCTCGTTATGCATACGGCCCATAAAACGCTTGACCGAAAAGACGGTGTTTTCGGGATTGGTGACCGCCTGCCGTTTCGCGGCAGCACCCACCAGGCGCTGCCCATCGCTGGTAAACGCGACCACCGACGGCGTCGTGCGAGAACCCTCCTGGTTCGGTATTACCACCGGATCGTTGCCCTCGAGAACAGCCACACAGGAGTTGGTTGTCCCCAGGTCTATGCCAATTATCTTACCCATCACTAAGCTCCTATATCATGTAGCTAAATTAGCTTTTCACTTTTGTTCCTGGCTCGCCTCGTTTTCGGAGGGTCGGCCGCGGCTCACCCCCACCTTGCTGTGCCGGAGCACCTTATTGCCCAACATGTACCCCCGGGTCATCTCCAGCGCTACTATTCCCTCTTCGTACTCGTCCGATTCCACCTGCATGAGCGCTTCGTGCAGATTAGGATCGAAAGGCTTGCCGATAGTCTCTATGGGCCTGACGTCGTATTTCGCCAGCAGGTCCATCATCTGCCCGAAAATCAGCTCCGCGCCCTTTTTGAAACCCTCCAGGTTGTTCTCATCGTTGCCATGTTCCAGGGCACGTTCAAAATTGTCTACGATTTCAAGCATCTGGCCCAGTATGCGCTGGCTGGACGAACGCACCATGTCGTCGTACTGGCGGGCGATGCGCTTTTTGTAATTGTCGAATTCGGCCGCCGTTCGCAGCAACCGGTCCTCGAGTTGTGCAATCTTCTCCTGGAGCTTTTCCTCTCCGCTCAACCGTTCTTCCGGCTCACCGACTTCCTCCTGCTGTTGAACAGGGCGGCCGTTCTCGCCCTCTTGCGGCGTGGCCGCCGGGGCCTCGTCAGCAACGGCTTCGCCGGGCGAGGATTCCAACTCGCCTTGGCGCTCGCTCTTCTCTTCACTGCTTGTGACTTCGATTTCAACTTCCTTCTTCTTGGACATCGCCGACTATTCCTTTTTCTTATCCATACCGGCCAGAACCTGGTTGATGGTCTTCGCGGTGAACCGTACTACCGAAACCAGCTTACTGTACGGCATACGCGTGGGTCCGATGACCCCGATGGTTCCGGATATATTTCCAACGCGGTACGTTGAGGTCACCAGGGAGCAATCCAGAATCTGGTGAAATTTGCTTTCTTTGCCAATCGTTATGAACAGACCTTCCTCGCGGGCCTCATCGAGGAAATCCGTCAGAGCGCTACTGTCACCGAGCACCTTGACCAGTTCCGAGATGCGGACCGGGTCGGAGAATTCCGGCTGGCGGACCAGATTATCCGCACCCCAGATATGAATATCCCCCGAGCGGTGGTCGCGCCAGATCTTGTCTTTTGAATCTACGATCATGTTGATCAGGCGCCCCCGGCCGGAGACATCGGCCAGACGTTTCGATATGGTCCTGCGGATCTCACCGAGAGTCAGCCCGGCCAATCGCTCATTCAGCAAGGTCTCGACCTCTCGAAGCGAGGGTTCCGAGATAGTCGTCTCAATTTCTATAATCACCGACCGCGCCAGCCCCGACTGGACGACGACTACCACCATGATCCTCTCGTCGGCCACTGGGATAAGCTCCAGCCTTCTCAGCACGCCTTCCTCAAACCGGGGAGCTATGGATACCCCCAACTGCTGCGAAATATCACCCAGCACTTTACATGTCTGCCCGAGTATTTCGTTGATACCGCGCCCTTCACGCAGGATGGAGCTTTTGATGCCCTCTTTCTCTTTGTCTGTCAGCTTCTCGGGCTTGAGGAGATAATCCACGTACACGCGGTAGCCCAGGTCGGTGGGCACCCGGCCCGCGGAGGTGTGAGGCTGCTTAACCAGACCCAGTTCTTCCAGGTCCTGAAGGGTATTACGGATAGTCGCCGAGGATATTCCCATCCGGAATTTGCTCGCAATAGCTCGCGAGCCAACTGGATCAGCGGTTAAGATATAGTAACTGATCAGGTTGGATAATATCTGTTTCTCGCGGTCTGTCAGATTTTCAAAAGCCATCTTAAATGCCTGCCATACAATAGGCTGCCATTTTGGCAGCCGCGCTGTCAGAGCGCTAATAATCTCATGAATTTTGTAACAATAGTCAAGAAAAAACGGTCCCGGATTTTATTTGAGAAGATTGAAGAAGCCTGAGCCCTCACCTAGCCCGGAGCACCTGTCTCATGGGCGCAACGCCTGTAGCCCCGACGGTCAAAGACACGCTAACGTGAAGTTTACGGGTAAAATGATTCAGCCGCGAGCCCGCAGAGGCGGGAAGCCAAGGAGCATGCCACCAGAAGAGGCAGAGCCGGCAAATCATGTGGGTCAAATGCGGGAACGGTCGAAAAGAAAAGTTACTTCTTAGTCTTTTTGCTGGGTGCAGACTTCTTCTTCTGCGTCGATTTCTTAGTGGTCTTCTGTTGAGTCGTCCGCTTCGGGGTGGTCTTCTGCTTCAGGTTTTCCCGGCGGTCGTCAATTCCGTTGTTGTTCCTGTCGACGAAGCGATCGAACCTTTTGGCGGGCGGCTTCTTCCTGGTGGCCGGTGTCGCTTTCTTCTTCGTCGAAGATGCTTCCTTTTTCTTGACGACCTTCGTTTTTGACTTCTTCTGTTTTTCTACCGCGGGCACCTGCCCGCTCAGCGAAAGCAGAAAACCCGCACACACGAGATATATCAGCAATCGTTTCATAGAAACCTCCCGCACTCCAGAATAACTATCCTCCGGCAATTCGGCAAGGAACAAACAGTCGGTTATTTCTTCTTTCCCTTGCTGGTTGACCCGCTGCTCTTGGGCGCACTTTTCGGAGCCGACTTGCTCGAGCCCGACGACTGGCTGGGGGCCTGCCGGACGCTCTTACCCGAAGAAGACGATTGTTTGCCCTTGGCAGAGTTACTGCTCTTCTGAGTCTTGTAAGACTTGCCGCTGCTCGACCCGCTACTGGCTTTCCCTTTGGACGTACCGGTCTTCGATTGTTTCTTGTAGGTCGTGGCCGACTTCTTCTGGTAATATTTAGATTTGGACGACTCCTTCAGGATCGCCTTACCCTTTGTCTGCTTGCCAGGGGAAGAATAACCACGGTCTCTGGAGGCGTCCTTGCCCGACTTGGACTTGTATTCGAATTGCGAGCGTTTTACCTTCGACGAAGTCGGCACCCTGGTTTTGCCCGAAGAGTCGTAACGGTCCTTACTGCCGGGTCTGGCGGGCTTTGCATCCACCTCGTAACCGCGCTTTGTCTTTACCATCTTTGCCTCGCCCCGGGCGTATTTCCTCGTGGTCGTGATTACACTGCCCTTGGTTTTGGTTTTACCGCTTCCGGCGATCGTGCCTGACACCGCCGTCTTCGATTTGGAAGTAACGGCCAGCCTGGTCACTTTCTTCTCGTAATCGGGGTAGCCGCTGGTGACCGGGTTGCGGTACCCGGAGTAGCGCACCTCTTTATATTTGGAGGAAACGCCCCGAGCCGGAGTGATTATCGTCCGGTCAAGAATGACGGTGTTGTAGCGGTGCACGTGAATGTCGGACTCCCAGCAATAGCCAAAGGGATCATAGACAGAGAACGTGTGCCAGCCGACGTACAGACGCGGAATATAGAGCGGAGCGATACCCCAGTACACACCGTTGACGTAAACGGTCCCGCCGATCGGCCAATCGATATAGACGTTTCCGGCAACCGTCCAGCTCGGATAATGAGGATAGTACACCGGCCGGAAATAGTAGTCTTCCCACTCGTTGATGTAAATCACGGTGCGGTCGTAGGCAAACCTCTGACCATCGTAGCGCACGAAATAGCGACTGTTGATGAAGTCCATATAATCGTTACGATCGTCCCAGTCGAAAATGAGTCCGGAATTGGGATACCAGTCAGGAATGGGGAAACGCTCGCGCGAGGCTACTATCTGGATGTTCTCCACCCCGTCGGGGCCGGTAACCACCAGGTCGTAGTCATCGAATGAGCCTGGTATATGATATGTAACGCCACCCTCGACGTAGTTGTCCGCCTCCGGCCCGGAGGGAAACAACAGGTTTACACGACCACGCGTATCGATGGAATAGATGGCGATAAAGGCATCTCGATTCACGCGGAAGCGGACAACGATGTTGTCACCTTCATAGAACTCGTTGTCGGTATGATTGGTCCAGATCTCGGCATCGAGATATCGGTCGATACGGGCCCGGTCAGCATTCCGGTAATACTCGTCATTGTCGTCATAATCCCGGGCTACATTCTGCGCCCACCCGGCGGGGACACAGATGACAGCCACCAGGGCCGTCAATCCTATAATTCTCAAGATATTTCGCAGCATTTGACTTGCCTCTCTTTCCTCTTATTTCGATGAGCCGGTGCTCACATTTCGTTTCAAATAATCCGAGCCGACAACGATCTCGTTCGTACCGTCATCGCGCGGCGCCAATTCCGGGTTGTCATAACTGGTCTGATAGGCCCAGGCCAGATCGAGCGAGGCGGCATTCTCCGCCAGCACCCACAGTTTGGCGTAATGTTTGTCGTCAGTCTTTATAACATAGATATGATCTACTATTGCCTCCATCCAGCCGAGAGCCGACCAGCCAAGCTGAGGGGCCCAACCGACATCCTCAAAATACTCGAAGTAACCGAGGTCCTGTATGTAGGTATTGGCGTTCGCGACATTGATGTAAAAGATACCGCCCGCCTCATCGACATAAACATCCGCGGCGGGACTGTCCCAGGCGACCCGAGTCTGGTTGGCGAGATCGAACCCGGACTCGGAACCGTCAACGGCCATGTCCCACAACTCAACCACGCCCTCCGGACGAGGAGTGTCGTAGGCATCCTCGGCCGACAAATCCGATACATGACCGGCAAAGTCGACTGACGAGATTGCGTACCAGTAGGTGTGGCCGTTCGCGGCGGTGTAGTCGATAAATCCGGGAATGTAGTAGATGAGATCAAGATTGGGATTATCATCGGCGGTACGCCGGCCAATCTCGAGATAATTTTCCGTGGGTTCGTCTGAACGCTTGATGATAAACTCTTTGATATCCCGCTCGTAGGGTCCACTCCAGAAAACGTAAACAGCATCGTCCCCGGTGACGGTGTAGACACCCTGAGGCGGCTGAGGTCGCGTGTCGACGACCACCATATCATCGTCATCCTCGTCACAGCCGACAACGATAAGCGTCGTCAGAGCAAAAAATATGGGGAATAAAAGCTTTTTCATAACAACTCCTTTTCTATTTTTCATTTCCTGATGGAAAAGACATCAATAACCGTGCCAAGACACCTAAAACTTTATTATACAGTCTGTTAGCTGACTAGCGGAAGAGCGTCAGCGGAGGGTGACGCACAAATATTGTGCATCAATCGGTATCGGGCGCACAATTATTGGGTGTCTCGAGAAAGCTGATATTCCTTGATCTTGCTGCGCAGAGTGTTGCGGTGAATGCCAAGTTTTTCGGCGCAGATCCCAATATTCCAGTCCAACTCGTCAAGGCAATGCTTGATATGATCTTTCTCCACCTCGGCGATAGTCGTAATCTCGCGACTGGATGACGGAGTTGCTTCCCGGGGGTCCAGGCCGACCAGATCGTGCCGGCTTATAGCGCTCGTGCGCGTCAGGACAACGGCACGTTCGATAATGTTCTCAAGTTCGCGAACGTTGCCCGGCCAATGATAGGAATTCAGAATGCGGGCAGCTTCACTGTCTATGCCCGAGACCTCCTTGCCGACCTTCCTGGCGCATTTCTCGACGAATCTTTCAGCCAGGAGCAACAGGTCGCCGCCCCGGTCCCTGAGGGGCGGCAGGTCGATGGTTATCACGTTTAACCGGTAGTAGAGGTCTTCGCGGAAGCGGCGTTCGGCCACCAGCTTTTTAAGGTCACGATTGGTGGCGGCAATTATCCTGATATCGAGAGCTCTCTGTTTTACGGAGCCCAGGCGCTCGATCTTCCGATCTTCGAGGACGCGCAACAATTTCACCTGCATCGTCAGCGGCATCTCTGCAATCTCATCCAGAAAGAGCGTGCCGCCATCGGCCAGCTCGAATCTTCCCTGCTTTGCCTTTTCCGCTCCGGTGAAGGCTCCTCTCTCATAACCGAAAAGCTCCGATTCGAGGAGTGTTTCCGGGAAGGCGGCGCAGTTGATGGCGACCAGGTTCTGTTCGGATCGCGGCGAGAGCGCGTGCAGGGCCCTGGCCACCAACTCCTTTCCGGTGCCGGACGACCCGGTTATCAGGACCGTAGCTTCTTCGGGGGCCACCACCGAGATCAATTCTTTGACCTTCATAATGGCCGGTGATTCGCCGAGGATTTCGGAGGTGGGAAAAACTTCGGCCAGTCTCTCGGTCATGACCTCATTGGCCACGGCAAGACGATTCTGGGATGCCGCTCTTTCAAGTTTTACCAGCAACTCGTCAAGATTTTCGACCGGCTTGGTCAGGTAGTCAAAGGCGCCCCTCTTCATCGCCGCCACAGCGGTTTCCACTGACCCAAAAGCAGTCAGGACAATCACCTGGATGAAAGGATTGACTTCTCTCAACCGGCTGAGCAACTCCAGGCCATCCATACCGGGCATCTTCATGTCGACGATGGCGACCGGGGCAAAGATATCGTGGTAACGTTCCAGAGCCTCCTCACCAGTGCCGGCAGTGAAAATGCTAAAGCCTTTTTTGGCAAGGAAACCTGACAGCAACTCTCTCTGCCCGGCTTCGTCGTCAACCACAAGCAGCTTGATCTGAGGCATGTTTCAAAGTAAACCGGCTGTGCCGGATTTCAAGCATAAAAAAACCCGCCGTCGAAGGCGGGTTGAATATCGTTGTGCGAGACCGGGCTGCTACGAGCCGATCAGGATGCGAACGCCGGCATGAACATCGACAAGACCGAGGTTCTCACCGAACAAATATTCCTCTCCGCCGTATTCGGCCTTGGAATCCTCGGTCAGAGCATGATGATAATTGACTTCCAGAAACAGCCCGCTGAAATCGGCCGTGTAATAGAAAACACCGGCTCCAAAACCGAAAGCGAGAGCCGGGTCGTACGTTTTTTCGCGGTACCGATTTCCCGCAAAGTTGCCAACAAAGGTCGTGAACTTGGGGTTCTCAACGCCAACATGGGCTTTGATGTACGGCTCAAAGTTCGACTCACCCTGGAAATAATACTTGAGGTAGAAGTTTGGATTGTAAAGGCGATGGTGCAACTCGGCGGCCTCATCCTCGGCATCAATACCGAACTGCGAGTAGACGATATTGAGGCCGATAACCATGTTCGGCTTCAGAAAATAGCCCAGATCGAGCCCGAAGCCGAAACCGGTTTTGGCTCCGAGTGTGTCCTGCCAACTTGAGATTCCGCCGGCAGGAATACCCAGCCCGCCGTAAAGATTCATCTCCATGAAGTCCTTCTCTTCTTCCTCATCTTGAGCCACAGCCGTCAGGTTAACCGCCAGCAGAAGAAAAGCCGCAAACAGAATTGATAGCTTTTTCATCAATGCATCCTCAAATTATAAAAAACGCTCTTTTCCGGCCACATGAGTACATATCCGCCGGTCAATTTACCACGTTATTGACGAACGGATTAGCCAGAAGTAAATAATAATTTTGCGCTTTGTCAACCAATTATCCCGATGGCCCAAACGAAGAAAGCCGATAGGCCGGTCGGCTTTTCCGGACTGCTGTTACGGCCCCAAAACTACGGGCATGCCGGTGGGGATGCCGAGCAGTAACGAGGCACGGATTCGTCTCCAGACGAACTGACAGGAACCTGGCGGGACAGAAGTCGTCAACCCACCCGGATTCATCGACTGTGGTTGTCCACATCCCAACATAGTCATACGCACTTTTGTCCTTGTTTGATCAACGGAATTCTGGGGGCCGGCGGGTATTCTCCTGCGGGCAGCCGCAGGGCAAAAAGAATTACAAATCTGGCCCGGAGTTGCCGATACTGACTATACAGGGCAAAAAACGTATGGAGGCTGTATGGCGTACAAAAATATCGACCAGGCAAAAGTAAACGATCCCAGACTGCGCCGGCAATGGGCCGATCTTCTCGGCAAGCTTGAGATGTCGCTTAACAGGTTGAATAGCATGGACTTGGGCCCCGAAGGGGATGCTCGGAATTTGCAGTATTTTGAGGCCGTCAACGACTTCATCGAGGCTCGGGACCGGGAACGGGCATTTTTCTGGGATAATCTGCTCAAGCAGCAACCGGTGGGTTGACCGACCGACCGTGAATTCACGGCTCGGATTATAAAAGCTGGAAATTCGCAAGAAAGAGCCGCCCCGTTCCACAGGGGTGGCTCTTTTGATTTATCTTCTATCAACGACTAAGGGCAGGCCGGCGGGGCCGGACCCGGCGGGATTCCGAACAACCATGCCAGCAGATAACTTACATCGGAGACGTTGGCCTTTTCCTCGAAGTCACCGTTGGCGTTCGCTTCTTCGATACATACGGGAGCCGGGCCGGTGGGAATGCCGAAGAGCCACGCCAGCAAGTATGTCACATCGGAGATATTGGCCTTGTCGTCAAAATCATTATTGGCGTTACCCCGAATACCCAGACAGCAGCCTTCACCTGCTTCCACATGGGCATAGGCGATGTTGGACAGACGCCCGATCTGACCCTCGGCATCGGTTGCCTGCACCCGATACCAGTAATCGCCGTTTTCCCGGGAGGTAAATTCATAGAAGGTATCGCTGACGGCCGCGTCCACCTCGACCGTGCTGTTAAAATACTCTACGTTGGCGATGTCATCGATGTAGACGCCTTCCTCCGTGTAATAGTAGTCCGTGAAGTACGACAGGCGGAAGTAGACCTGTTGACCCTCGTAAGCCGCCAGGTCAAACTTCACTTCCACCCAGCCGCCCGAGGAGCCGGTGATACCGTTGCCAAGGTTACTGCCATTGGGGTCATCATTGGTGGTCAGTTCATTGGCCAGATTGGCGAACATAAAACCGCCGTCCTGCGAGATTTGGGCATAAAAGTAATCCCAGTTCTCCTCGATATCATACCACATCCAAAATCTGAGTGTGTCATCATCCTTAACTTCATAAGGGTGTGCCGACAGAAGCCAGTGATGCGCCCGGTTTTCACTTTCGGTGAACCATGATGCGGCCCCCGAATGCCGGCGGGCTGTAGTTAGGGACATACGCGTAACGTCCCAGTATCCATCGTCGCTCTCGCAGTCATCGGTGACTGTCTGACGATCCTGAAGCTCCAGCAGACGATACGAGACGGCGGGGTTAATGCTGTCGGCAAGAAACCATTCCACGGTGTAGTCGGCTCCTGTGGAATCCACATCGAATATCGCCGGCGCCTTCGGAGGACCAATTACATAGGGATTGTCGGCGATACGAGCCAGGAAG
>CBFCYQ010000003.1:0-33459 GCA_965602205.1 uncultured bacterium
TTCAAGGCGGGCCTCAAACATATTTAATTCTCCAGATACTTAATCATGGTTACTCTGCTCGCGCCTTCAATATATTCGTATTTCACTCGATCCATAACTTTCTTCACCAGATGAAGACCAAGTCCGCCGGGCCGCCGGTTTTTCAGAGGCTGACTGGTGTCAACTTCCGGGACGCGGGTGATATCGAATTCGCTGACACCGGCGTCGACCAGGCGGATCTCGAGCCTGTCTCCAAAGAGAGATAAGCCTATCTCTATGTTTGGTGTGGCCGCCTCATTATATTTAACCATATTGGTAAATATCTCTTCGACCGCCAGGCTGACCGTCCCGGCCGTAGCTGAACCCAGGTTGTGGACGGCACAGTACTGCTCGAGAAACTCGAAGATGTCGTCGAGCGCCCCGATGGTTCTGGGGAAATTTCTGACTTTGGCCTGTAAGTTCATGTAATACGCTCACGGGATCGTGCTTAGCCGGGTTGTGCGGCCTCCGCGTCAATTATAACTACATCCGGCTGAAAAACAAAGCCCCCTTTAGGCTGTTGCCGATGCTGCCGGTGATAATCGTCTAACTTGTTGCCGTCGTGGATGATAAATCAGGGGAAATAAGGTCTTGCGGGGACAATTTCCGTGCTATATATTGATTAAAGTACCCCTCGCTTAGCTTCATCGAGACAACTCGGGAGGAGTCTCTCCTATGGTGATGGATCGTTTTGATGACGAACGAACCCAGTCCGGAGTGGCCTTTGGGGTTGGGGCAGCAATATCGCACTACAGGATCGTTAAAAGCATCGGGGCGGGCGGCATGGGTGAGGTCTACCTGGCCGAGGACACTGCCCTGAAGCGACGTGTGGCCCTGAAGTTCATTCATGCCTTCAAAGCCTCGGATCCCGCCTTCAAAGCGAGATTCAAGCGTGAAGCGCGGGCGGCGGCGGCACTTGAACACCCCAACATTGTCACCGTTCACGAAGTGGGCGAGTACGGGGGTCGGCCCTTTTTCGCCATGCAGTATGTGGAGGGGCAGTCCCTTCGCGATATGATCAACGAGAGGCGATTAGCGGTCGGTGAAGTGGTTGACCTGGCCACGCAGGTTGGTGAGGGGCTGGCGAAGGCTCATGACTCCGGCATCATCCACAGAGATATAAAACCATCCAATATTGTCGTCGACGGTGACGGACGAGTGAAGATTCTGGATTTCGGTCTGGCGTCCGTACGCAGCACGGAAGAACTGACGGCGAGCGGCTATGCTCTGGGCACGGTGGGCTATATCTCTCCGGAACAGATTCGCGGCGAAAAGGCTGACGAGCGCAGCGACATTTTTTCGTTCGGGGTGGTGCTCTACCAGATGCTTACCGGCCGGCAGCCGTTTCGGAGAGAAACCGACGTGGCCACGATGAACGCGGTGTTGACCGATACACAGGAGCCGGTCGGTGACTCCCGGGGCGACATTCCCGGGGAGCTGCAGCGAGTCGTGGAGAAGTCGCTGGAGAAAGACCGCCGACTGCGATACCAGCACATCGACGAGCTTTTGGCCGACCTCCGTCGGCTGGAGTCCGAACCTGTTCGGGGATTGACGGCGCGACGCTGGTGGCGTCGGTATCGCAAGTTTTCGGTTCCGGCGGTGCTGGTTCTGGCGGCGGTATGTGTGGCAGTCAGTCCGGCAAGCCGGAAACAGGTGCTGCGGTGGCTGGGTTTCCGGACGGTACCGTACGAGAAGCACCTGGCGGTGTTGCCTTTCGCGAACCTGGGGCAGGCAGCGGGCAATCAGGCCTTCTGTGATGGACTGATGGAGACGGTAAGCAGCAAACTGACCCAGTTGGAGCAGTTTCAGGGGTCACTTCGCGTGGTTCCGGCCAGCGAGGTGCGGGCACGTGAGATTGCCAGTGCCCGTTCGGCGCGTCACGCGTTTGGAGTGACACTGGCGGTAACCGGCAGTGTCCAGCGGCAGGGAGATTATGTGCGCATGACCCTTAACCTGGTTGATGCCACTACCGAGCGCCAGTTGCGTTCGAGCGTGATTGACAACCGCTTGGGTGACGTCTCGGAGTTGCAGGACTCGACCGTGGTGCAGTTGGCCGGGATGCTGGAGATGGAACTGCGGCCGCAGCAGCGCCGGGTTCTGGCCGAGGGCGGAACGTCGGAGCCCAGAGCCTACGACCACTATGTCCGGGCGCGCGGCCACCTGCAGGATTACCAGCGGATGGCCAGCGTTGACCTGGCAATCGGGTTACTTGACAGTGCGATTGTTGAGGACCCGGCGTACGCTCTGGCCCATGCGGCGCTGGGCGAAGCCTACTGGCGCAAACACAGGCTCAGTCAGGAGCCGCGCTGGATAGACCGAGCGGTCGAAAGCAGCCAGCAGGCCATTGAACTGAACAACCAAGCGGCGCCGGTTTTTGTTACTCTCGGCTTGATTCACAAAGGTACCGGTCGTTATGAAGAAGCCGTCGGGGACTTCAAACGGGCCCTGCAGATCGACTCTACAAATCACCAGACGCATCGGGAACTGGCCACAGCTTATGAAGCCCTCAACCGGCTGGACCAGGCCGAGGCTACTTACCGGAAAGCGATTGAGCTGAAGCCGGACTATTGGGCCGGGCCCTTTGATCTGGCCTTGTTCTATTTCTATCACGGGCGCAACGAGGAAGCCCTCATATATCTGCAGAAGGCCGAAGAGCTGGCTCCCGAGGCGGTCTATCCCTACAACGACCTGGGAGCGGTCTACCTTTACCTCGGCCGCCGCGATGATTCCCGGAGACTGCTGGAGACCTCAATCGAGATCGAACCCAACTACCCGGCATACTCCAACCTGGGGGCGCTCGACATTTTTGAGAAGCGCCATGTCGAGGCGGCCCGGATGTACGAGGCGGCGCTGAGACTGGACGACCACGATTACAAGGTGTGGATCAACCTGGCGGGAGCTTATCAGGCGATTCCGGGCCAGCGGGAGAAAATGTTGGCCACGTACCGGCGGGCAATAGAGTTGGCCGAAAAGCGAAGACAGGTCAACCCCCGCGACCCTTGGGTGCTTTCTCATCTGGCCGACAGCCATGCCGCGGTGGGGGACACGCTGCAGGCGCTGATGCTTGCGGCGCAGGCCCTGGCCGTGGCACCGGATAACGTCGAAATCATGCTCCGTATCGGCCTGGTCTATGAGACCGTGGGCAAGCGGGTCCTGGCCCTCGACGTCATCCACGGGGCGCTGGACCGCGGCGCTCCCGTAGCGCAGATAGAAGCCACCGAAGGATTCGAAAACCTGGTGAAAGATCGGCGCTTTCGGTCTGAAGGGAAGGGTGGACCGGCCGATGCAGACCCGAACGAACAGGGAATCTGATCGTATCGTCCGCCATGCGGGACGGATGTGATATGTCGTTGAACGGACACAAATGTGGTTGATTTCATTGGCTTTATCGAAGGAGGTGCTTGAATGCAACTGTCAAGTGTGAAAACTGTGACCATCACGGTCGACGGCGCCGTGTGCACGGTCAGTCCCAGCGAATTGATCGTCAGAAAAAGCGACGAGGTTTTCTTCGACAACCAGACGCCAGGCGAAATCTCTGTTCTCTGTTCGGAAGACAAAATCTTCGGCGTGTCGGGTCAGTTCGGGGTCGGTGCGCAGGGCAAAGAACCCCAGGTCGTCGGGGACTGTCCGCCGGGGCGGTATCCGTACGCGGTCTATTGCCGCTGGATCGAGGGTTTTGCCCGAGCTTCCTCGATGCCGATAATAATCGTCACCCGGGACTGAGCGGTTGGCTGTCCGCGCCGACGAGTAAATCTTGACGCCGGGATGTTCTCCATGGCCGTGATGTAGAGCTGTTCTGCAAAAAAAGCAATCTTTTGCTTGTGTACGAGGACACTCGATTCTATATTGAAGGCCGGACGCAACGTCTTTGTCAGACCTCGAAATCAGCAAAGCGGAAAGGGCACCCAATGCTCGTCAAAAATCTGTTGGACACCAAATCGAAGCAGATCGTGACCGCCGTGCCGTCCATGTCGATCGATGATGCCATGGGCATTATGATTAACAGAAAGATTGGATGTTTGCCGGTGACCGATGCCGAAGACAGGCTTATCGGTATCCTCAGTGACAAGGATATTTTTCAAAAGATCTATGAGCTGAAAGCCGGCTACGACTCGCTGAAGGTCAAGGATGTAATGACGACGGATCTTATTGTCGGTCTTCCCAGCGATGATATTGACTATATCGCCGGACTGATGGAGAAGAACTGGATCCAGCATGTGCCCATTGTTGAGGGTGATAAGGTCGTCGGACTTATTTCATCGCGAGACATCATCAAGACTCAAGCGGAGAGCCGCCAGGTAGAAAATCGGTATCTTCTGGATATGCTGGAAAAGCGGGATAAGTCCGGGGATACATGATTATCCGTCCCCGATGATCTCGCGGGTTGGTTCGGAGGGCATGATATAGCCGTCGGAAGCGCCCCCGGGTCGGCCGTTCGCTGCGGCACGTGGTGCAGCCTCGGGAGTTTTTGCCCGCCCGATGTACCTGTAGCTGACCGAGGTGATATTTGGAAACGCAGACCAAGCGCAAAATTGATTTTTCCTTTCGTGACAAACTGAACAGCGTTGCCGAGGGGTTCCGCCACAATTACTGCTATCAATGCGGCGCGTGTGTTGCCGACTGTCCGGCCGGCAACTACTCGGAGAGTTTCAATCCGAGGCTGATTCTGTTGAAAGCTCTGCTGGGATTCGAGGATGAACTGATAAGCGCGGATTCTGAAATCTGGAACTGCACCAATTGCTATACCTGCTCGGAGAGGTGTCCCCAGGATGTGCGCCCGGTAGATGTTATTATAGCCCTCAAGAACCTCTGTGTCCGGGAAGGCAAGGCTCCGGAACTGGTCGTAAGTGTTTCCGACAGCGTCTTTCAGTCGGGTATGACCACCCGCGTAACGTCGCTCGCCGAGAGACGGCGGCAGGAGTTGGGATTGCCGCCGATCAAGGCTTACCCCGTCGATGAGCTTCTTAAGATTGTGGGGAAGGACTGATATGAAGTACATCCCGTTCTTCGGATGCATGATGACCATAAAGTACCCCTGGTTTGAGTCGGCGGTGCGGCGCACTGTGGCCAATGTCGGAGTGGAGTTGGTTGATATCGATGGGTTTACCTGTTGCCCGGACCCCATTTACTTTCAGGCCCGCGACAAGATGGAATGGTATACCATTGCGGCCCGAAATCTGTCACTGGCGGAAGAGGCCGGCCTTGACATCGTCACGACGTGTTCGGGCTGTACGGCCACGCTGTCCGAGGTAAACCTGGCTCTGAAAGAAGATGCCGAACTGCGGGCGACTATAAACAAACGGCTCGCTAAAATCGGTCGTGAGTTTCAGGGTACTATTAATGTGCGTCACGCGGTGACGGTGTTGCGTGATGACGTCGGTCTGGACAAAGTCCAAGAGACGGTCAAACGCCCGCTGACGGGCCTGAAAGTAGCCGTTCACTACGGCTGTCATCTGCTGAAACCTTCGCGCATCATGCGGGTTGACGATCCCGACCGGCCCACTATTCTGGATAACTTGCTGAGGGCGGTTGGGGCCGAGCCCATTCGTCATGAAATGACGCTTTTGTGCTGCGGCCGGGCGTGTATGTCGGATTCCATTCCGGACGACATGGTGACGGACATACTGGAAACCATCAAGCGCCACGACGCCGACTGCATGGGACTGATCTGCCCGACCTGTTTTGACAAGTTCGACACGGGTCAGGTTCTGCTGGAGAGGAAGCTGCAGAAGTCCTTTCAGGTGCCGATAGTCTATTACTTCCAGCTTCTGGGTATTGCCCAGGGGCTGGCCCCCAAAGACGTCGGCCTGCACCGGCACAAGGTCAAAGTCGATCGGATTCTGGATATGGCCGTGGCCTGACGAAAAGACCGGCGCAAAGGCTTTGCCGAGACAATTTTTCCCGTAAAACCGTGGTTGTCGATGTCAGTCTGGCAGGGGCAATTTGGTCCGCTCAGGCGTCGAGTTTGTTTACCAGGCCGTCGATCACTTTCGCCGCCTGTGCTGTCCTTTCGAGGAAATCCGCAAACAGCCGGTCGGCGGCCTCGTTGGTGGTGCCGTAGCCAAAACTCTCGGCAACCGGGAGCAGATACTGCCGCTCAATCACATTATGGGCGGCGACCTTCAGGCGATATATATCCCGCAGGTTTTTGACAAAGCTCAGATGGTCCTCGACGTAGGCAAGGTCGCCGGCGCTTTTGGGTTCCACGCCGGAAAGGTGTTTCAGGAAATTCCGGGACAGGGGCTCGCGTACCCGGTGCTTGGTTTTGTACATGAGCAGCAGCATCTCAATATCTCGCAGCCCGCCGTGACATTCCTTGATGTCGATTTTGTGTTCCTGGTCCGGGCGTGCGTGCCGGGATTCCATTTCACGTTTCAGGTATTCGACATATTCGTGGCCGCGCGCGAAAATGAGAGGCTCGATAACCTCTTTCTGCAATTTGGTCTCCAGTTTGCTGGTCCCTACCAGCATTCTTGAACTGAGTATTTGCGATTGATCCACAAACAAGTCTTCGCTGGTGCGTTCCAGGTACTCGGCCAGCTGATCGATGCTTATCACGTAGCTCGAGAAGTGGTCGGCAAAACGGTGGTGTGGCAGGATACCGCGCTTAAGAATGTGGGAGTTCATCTTGGCTACAATCTGGTTGCAGTAGTTGATCTCGTCGGGGTCGGTGGAGTCGAGGATTACGAACATATCATAATCGTCGTCAAAGCCCTGTTCCCGGGCATGACCCCCGGTAGCATAGAGGGCAAAGACGTCGTGAGTGTGCATGGAGTAGCCAAGTGACAGGTGCACGTCCTGGAGGCAGAATTCGTAGAGTGACAGGGTATAATTGTCGCTGAACTCGATGAACTCGGCGTCGGTTCGTTCGCACCCGGCGCCGGCCATGGCCAGAAGGCTGACCCTGACGAACTCCAGGTCATAATAGTCGCCCAGCCGTTCGATGCGGTCATGCAGCGACGTCAGAGATGTCAGGTCGCTGTAGAAACCATCGGTGATTTCCTTCAACCTATCATTATTGTGCAGCTTCTTGATAAAAACGGGATACTTGTTCAGAATGGGGTGGAAGTGTCGTTTGAAAAAGTGACTGCTCTGGTAGTGTATATTCGACAGGGCCAGCAGTTGCCTGTGTACCGGTAAATACTCCGGAATAGCCGGCATTCGGCGGGCTAATTCGAAAAATCTGGCCAGCAGTTCCCACTTGATGAGAGCCAGGAAACTGTTGAGAATCCCGGGGTAGGCATTGGCTATTTGCGTCAGGGAGTTGGAGGCGCCGGGTAATTGGCTCAAGTTTTCAATGAACAGTTCACTGAGGATATCGAAGACTTTTTTGGAGCTGTCGTTTTTGGCTTTTCGGCCCACTGCCACGACGAATTTGAGGATAGAAGCCGCATCATATTTGATTCCGGAGATATAACCCTGGGCAACCTTCATTTGCAGCCGGCCGGGCAGTTGCAGAAAGCTGTTGACGAATTCATCGTAGAAAACATTGTCTTCATCGCCGAGTTCACGGAGAAAATCATCCCAGTAGGTGATTCCGGCCGAAAAAGTCGACGCCCGGATAAAATCGACGGCCAGGTTGCCTTTGTACCCCGGTTTCTTATGAATTTCCCCGGAGAATATCGGCGTGTATATGCTTACCTGGCGCAAATGACTTCTCAGGTCGCCGGTGAGGATGTCGATGGCATCGATGCTTTTCTCAAGGAATTCATAGTAGATTACCAGCATGAAATCCTTGGCTGAGACGACCCCTTTTTTCTCAAAGCCAATCATTTGTGCGATTCTGGCCACCATGCTTTCGATGGATTCCTCGCCCAGGCAGATGTCCTCGTCCTGAGCGACCAGTATCTGATACAGGTGCCGGAAAAGTTCAAAAAAGCTGAGAGTCCGCTCCAGATCGTCGTATTGGGACAGGCGTTGAGGGTTCTTCTCCCTGAGTTCATCGATGATATCCCAGGCATTGACCATTTCAATGCCATAGACCAGCTTGAGAGCGGTCAGCAGGCCCTTGATGGGTCGCAGGGCATCATCTTTGGGGTTTATTGTATCCGACGGTTTGAGGCGGCTCAGAAGCGAGTGGATTTCTCCCAGTATACCGCGCAGATAACCCTCGTGATAGCGGTTCGCTTTCTGTTTCGGGTCATAGTAAAAGCGACTGGTGACCCTGCTTTTGAATCTCTCGTAGAGCGGATAGCTGCCGATTATGGGGGCTGCGCCGAGCATTTCGGTGACGATAACGAAGTCGTACCGGTCCTCGTCAAGGATTTCTTCGTACTGTTCGATGGTGGCTGTCAGGCTGTTTTCGCCCACGTGCTCAGAGAGGTGAAAATGAAGTCGGGAGGCTTTCTTGAACATCTGGTTAGACAGCCGGCTGATGGCGAGGTTGAGAACGGGCGAGTCTTCCTGTCGGCTGTTGATTATTCCCAGATCGATGTCATCCTGGTCGGCCCTGGTGCCGACGCCGAGCACCACGAACTCCGGTCCTCCGGTTCTCCCGAGGAACAGATCCAGCAGGCGCTCCATATAACACCGTGTCAAATAGCGAAACATGCGCCCGGCTTCCAGCATCAGCTTTTTGCCGGTTTTGGAACGTTGTTCGCTGGTGGCCAACTCCAGCTTGACGATATCGACCATGCGCAGGTTCATATGCAGAAACTGGAGGGCGAAATAACAGCCGAGGAACTCGAGCCTGTCGCTGTCGTTGTCGGCGGCACCGATGATGGTGTCCATCTCACCGGGTATTTCCGATGAATAGCTCCACAGGTGCACGCGGTCGCGGATACCTTTTTGCTCCAGAAAGGCGGTCAGCTTCTCGAGGTGGGTGGAGACAACATGAAGATATTTTCGGTTATAATTGCCCAGCGCGGCGGTTTTTTCCGTCAGGCGCGTCAGGTGGTCTTTCATCAGAATCAGTCCTTCAGTTCCTCCGAACCGGGCCGGTCGACCGAAACCCTGCTCAGCGCATTAACCGTACGGCGGCCCTGAAACCGGCCTCGTACGCCTTCAGGTAAATATCTTCGGACATCTTTGGCACCCGGGCCAGAATAGCCTGTTGGATGGATTGTTTGCCGATGATTTTGCTGACCTCGCTGACAAACCCGAGAGCGACGATGTTGACCATGGCGGGTTTGCCGCACTCTTTTTCGGCGATCTCCATAAAGGGTACGGAATAGACTTTTCGCCCCTGGACCTTTTCGCAAATCTTGACATGGTGCTCCGCCACAACGGTGCCGTCTTTTCCCAGGTCGCCGATGTGATTGTCGTAGGCTTCCTGAGTCAGGACGACCAGCAGGTCAAGGGCGTGGGCCTTGGGATAATCAATGGCCTCGTCGGAGATGACGATTTCGGCGCGACTGGCGTTTCCGCGGGCTTCCGGGCCGTAGGAGCAGCTTTCGGCGGCGTTTTTGTCGTCATAGATGGCGGCGGCCTCGGCGAGGATTCTGGCAGCCTGGATGAGACCGTGCCCGCCGGCACCACTTAAGCGAATGCTGTATCTGAAAGACATTTTCTCTCGCAACAGGCCTGGAACGACCAATTATAGTTCTGCCCTTGTTCTGCGAGAATATAATGAGATTGAAAGCCGGTCGCAACCCCGAAAGGTTTTTGCCGTCTGAACCCGGCGAAGTTGAATCCGATCGCGTTTTTTTTGCAGTCGCACCACGAAAGCGGTTAAAAATAATGTAGTGGATGGCATTCTCCACGTATTTCTTACTGGACTTTTCCCACGTCAGTGCATACCTTGGCTGAGAACAGCGCAGGTTATCCGATTATAAGGGTACTGTTTAACAACAGCGGTTCGACTTCTCCTATACGGAAAAACAGCCCGATTGAAAGACCGATTGATCGGTTCTATAAGCAGTCGGCAGTACCGTTGGTTTCGCATGAGCAGTGTGGAGCGTGATATTCGGGAGATGGAACACAACTTCGCATACATATTAATCATAGGCAGGCCAGGCGCCAACTCTCAAACCTGGGCCCAAAGTGGAGGCCTTTTATGAAGTACTGGAGAACGCCGTTAGACATTGACAAGCTTAAAATCCCCAGAGGTGAGCTTCACATCATCAAGGAACGCTGCAAGGGATGTGGATTCTGCGTGGAATACTGCCCCAAGGGTGTTCTTGAACTTTCGGAGGAGTTCAACTCCAAGGGCTACCATCCGCCGGTCGCCGTTAAGCCTGAAGAGTGTGTTAACTGTGATCTATGTGAGGTACTCTGTCCGGACTTCGCTATATACTGCTTAAGGGTGGAGACAGGGGAAAAGGAGGTGACCAGTTGAAAGCAGATCCAAAAGATGTCCTAACCGGTTCGCATTACCTCGACGGCAATCATGCTTGCGCGGAAGGGGCGATAGCCGCCGGCTGCAAGTTCTTTGGCGGTTATCCCATCACACCGTCGACTGAAATCGCCGAGCGGGTCTCTCGTCGGTTTCCGCTCGTCGGCGGCGTGTTCATTCAGATGGAGGACGAGTTGGCCAGTATGGCGGCCATCCTGGGAGCATCCTCGGGCGGAGCCAAGGCCATGAGCTGCACCTCCGGTCCCGGTTTCTCGCTGATGATGGAGAATTTCGGGCTGGGCATAATGCTGGAGACGCCATGTGTCCTGGTGAACGTTCAGAGAGGCGGCCCATCGACCGGTTTACCGACCTTGCCGGGCCAGGCCGACATGATGCAGGCGCGCTGGGGCTCGCACGGCGACTACGAGGTTATTGCCCTCGCCCCCGATTCACCCCAGGAGACATTCGAGTTGGCGGTCCACGCCTTCAATCTGTCTGAGACATATCGGATGCCGGTGCTGGTAATGACGGACGAGTGTGTGGGGCACATGACGGAGAAGGTCATTATACCGCCGTCGGACGAAATCGAATTGATAGAACGCCGTTACACCGATAAGAAACCCGGCGAAGCCTGGCCTTACGAAGAGGCTGAGGACGGCATAGCCCCGCTGCTGCCGGTCGGCAAGGGATACAAATTCCACGTGACCGGTCTGACTCATGACCACCGGGGCTACCCGATTATCAACGCTGAAGCCCAGCACCAAAATGTCCGCCACCTGATAGACAAGGTCACGGAGCACGCGGACGACATTATCTGGCTTCAGGAAGACCAGGTCGACGGCGCTGAAATTGTCGTGATGGCTTACGGTATATCGGCCCGCGTCGTCCAGCCGGCCATCGCCAGAGCCCGTAAAGAGGGCCTCAAGGTGGGCCTTTTGAAGATGGTTACAGTGTGGCCGTTCTGCGAGACACGCGTGCGGGAACTGGCCACCCAGGTGAAATCCCTGATCATGGTCGAAATGAACTTCGGCCAGGTATTCTGGGAAATGGATCGCTGCGCCGCCGGGAAGTGCCGCACCTATCTGGTCGGGCACGCCGGCGGGACAGTACACAATCCGGAAGATATTTACAACACCATAAAGGAAGCCGCAAAATGAGTGTAAGAGTCAACCAGGTTGCCGAGGGAGAGCATCCGAAGGAGAAACTTCTCCGGATGGATCGTATTCCTCACATATGGTGTCCAACGTGCGGTCTGGGAACCACCGTGACGGCCCTGGCCACTGCCCTCGACCAACTCGAACTCGATCTGAACAATGTGGCTATCGTCTCCGGTATAGGCTGCACCGGTCGCGTGGCCGGCTACACGAAACTCGATTCGTTTCATACGACTCACGGCCGGGGGATTCCCTTTGCTGTGGGGCTTCACATCGCCCGTCCCGACCTGAAAGTGATCGTGTTTTCCGGCGACGGTGACCTGATTTCCATTGGAGGCAACCATCTGATCCATACTGCCAGGCGCAACGTCGACCTGACCGTGATATGCGTCAACAACTTCATCTATGCCATGACGGGAGGGCAGGTCGCCCCGACCACGCCGATCACGGCCCGGTCGGCAACCTCACCCTACGGCAACTATGAGCATCCGTTCAACCTGCCGCTTCTGGCGGCCTCATCCGGTGCGGTCTACGTGGCCCGCTGGACGGCGCTGCACATCCGGCGCCTGACAACCGCCATAAAGGAGGCGCTGGTCAAGCCGGGCTTCTCGTTTGTCGAGGTGATAGCACCCTGTTCGACCCTCTATGCGCGATTGAACAAGCTGGGCACCGGCCTTGACCTGATGAAATTCTACCATGACAACAGTGTCATCAGGCACGGCGCCGACCTGAAAGAGGTTGACATCGATTTCCAGTCCAACCTGGTGGTGGGCAAGTTCGTCGATATCGAGAAACCCACGTATCTCGACTGCCTCAACGCCGGGAACAAGCGGGCCTTTGGAGACAAGTATAAACCCTACGGAGTTGATCATGGCAACGAATGAAATTAGAATCACCGGCTTTGGCGGTCAGGGCGTGATTTTATGCGGTTATATAATCGGTAAGGCGGCGTCGCTTTACAATGACCAGCACGCGACCCTGACGCAGAGTTTCGGACCGGAAGCGCGGGGCAGCGCCTGCAGCGCCCAGGTCGTCGTCTCCGATGACCGCGTACTCTATCCTTACGTCACGGCGCCCGCGATGATGCTGGCTATGTCCAACGATGGCTACATGACTCACAAGGATACGATGGCCAAAGAGAGTATCCTGGTTTATGAAGAGGATATGGTGCAACCGGTTGATTCCGGTGCGAAGTTAAAGAAGTTCGGCATCCCGGCAACCCGCATCGCCGAGGAGCTGGGGCGCAAGATTGTGCTGAATATCGTGATGCTGGGGTTCTTCGGGGCGGTCACGGACCTGCTACCCGGAGAAGCCCTGCGGAAGGCGGTGGAAACATCGGTCCCGACGGGTACTGAGGAGTTGAACCTCAAGGCCTTTGACAGGGGATTCGAGTACGGTAAGCAATTGCGAGAAAAGGCTGAAGTGAAAGCCTGAGATAACATGGCCCTGCTAAGGTCTGCTTCTGGAGGAAAAGGCTATGGCCCCACGGGCAGGTAAGGAAAACGGGGTGTTAGTATTAGGTGGGGGCATCACCGGAATTCAAGCAGCGCTCGATCTGGCATCGTCGCAGGTAAGAGTATATCTCGTCGAAAAGACACCGTCCCTGGGTGGAAGGATGGCACAGCTAGATAAGACCTTCCCCACCATGGACTGCGCTATATGAATTCTCGGACCCCGCATGATGGATGCCGGTCGGCATCCCAACATTGAAGTACTAACGAACTCAGAGCTGGTAGAGTTGCGCGGTGCCGCCGGCAATTTCCGGGCTACGGTAAGAAAGCACCCACGCTATGTCAGGGCGGAGTTGTGTACCGGCTGCGGCCTGTGTGTAGACGACTGCCCGGTGGTGGTGCCCAACGAGTTCGAAATCGGGATGGGTGCTCGCAAGGCCATCTATTCGCCGTTTGCCCAGGCGGTGCCGAACACGCATATTATCGACCGTGAGCACTGTCTCAACGATGACTTTATCGTTTGCGAGAACTGCACCAACGCCTGTGATCGCCATGCCATAAATTTCGACGACACCGGCGAAGATTTGGCGCTTGACGTGGGCGCCGTTATCGTTGCGACCGGTTTTGACGTTTACGATGCCTCGGCTATCCCCAGCTACGGCTACGGTCTGTATCACAACGTACTGACGAACATGGAATTGGAGCGGGTTCTCAATGCCACCGGTCCGACACGGTCACATATAGTCCGTCCGTCCGACCACAAAACACCCAAAAAGATAGCTTTCATTCAATGTGTCGGCTCCCGGGGCGAGGGCGGCGAGGCTGGCTGCCAGTATTGCTCTCGTTTCTGCTGTATGAATGCCGTCAAGGACTGCCTCCTGGTCAAGATGCATGATCCGGGCATTGAAGAACTTCTCGTATTCTATATCGATATGCGGGCCGCCGGAAAAGGCTTCGAGGAGTTTTATCAGCGGGCCCGCCAGATGCCCGAGTTGAAGTTCATTCGCGGGAGACCGTCCAAGATACTCGAAGACCCGGAGACCCACGACCCAATAATATTTGTCGAAGACGGCGAAACAGGCGAAGTGAGTCAGGTCAGGGTGGACCTGGCCGTTCTTTCAGCCGGGGCCGTGGCCTCGGAGTCTAACCGGAAACTGGCCGAGGTGCTGGGTCTGAAACTTGACGAGAACGGGTTTTTCGAGGTTGAGACCACCTACGGTTCGCCGCTGCATACGGCCCGGGAAGGGGTGTACCTTTGCGGTTGCGCGGCCGGGGTAAACGACATCTCTGATTCGGTGGCCCAGGGTTCGGGGGCGGCGGCCGAGGCGGAGAAGTACGCCGGACGGCTTCCGGAAGACGAGGCCCCGCAGGAGATAAAGGAGATCGATTGCTCGGGGCCGCCGCGGGTGGGCGTGTTTCTTTGTCACTGCGGCATCAACATCGCCGGGGTCCTGGATATAGAGGCGCTGAAGGAGAGCGCCGCAACCATTCCTAACGTGGTTTTTGTCGAGAACAATCTCTTTCTCTGCTCCGACGAGGGGCAGGGATTGGTTCAGGAAAAAATACGTGAGCACCGACTGAACCGGGTGGTGGCCGCCGCCTGCACTCCGCGCACTCACGAACCGATATTCCGGGAGAGTTGCCAGTTGATGGGGCTCAATCCCTATCTTTTCGAAATGGTCAACGTGCGCGACCAGTGTTCCTGGGTGCACACCGGTGTTCCGGAGACGGCCACTCGCAAGGCCAAAGATATGATACGCATGGGCGTTGCCAGGGCCCGGCATCTGCAGCCTCTGCAGAAAAAAAGCATTCCCGTGAACCAGAGCGTGCTCGTTATCGGCGGCGGCGTGGCCGGTATGTGCGCCGCCCTGGAGCTTGAAGCCCAGGGAATGAAGGTTTATCTGCTCGAAAAAGAGGGGCGGCTGGGCGGCCTATTGAACAATCTCACCAGGGTATACCCGGCGAACCTGTCGGCGTTTGAGCTGGCCCGTGCCATGGTGCAGAAAATCGAAGCGAGCCGCGTGGAGGCGATGGCGTCCACCGAGGTGAATGCAATTACCGGCTATGTCGGGAATTTCGAAGTTTCCACCACCAACGGCAATTTCAAAGTCGGGGCAATCATTTTAGCTACCGGGGCCGGTATCTTTAAACCGGAGACAGAATTCGGTCACGACCGGTATGAGAACGTTATTACCAACCAGGAATTGGAAAATATCCTCCACGACACGAAGGGCAATATCCAGATCGAGGGCAAGACGCCCGAGACGGTGGCTTTCGTGCAGTGTGTCGGCTCCCGCGATCCCGAGAAAAACTCCGCCTGTTCCCGTTTCTGCTGTTCCACCACGGTCAAGCAGGCTATCCGTCTGCGGGAAAGTGGTGTCAATGTGGTGGTATTTCACCGTGATATGCGCACCGTGGGCGCCAGGGCGGAAGAGCATTACCGGCGGGCGCGTGAGTTGGGTGTCAAGTTTATCCGCTATACACCCGAAAGACCGCCGTGTGTTCTTGGCAATGGCAAGCGGGCCGAAAAGGTGGATATTCTGGAACTGGCTCTTGACCAGACCCTCGAAGTCGATGTCGACTACGTGATTCTGGCGGCCGGCATGGTTCCCAACGAGGAAAGCACCGCCCGCCTGCACGATATTCTCAAAGTGCCCCTTGGAAACGACGGTTTCTTCATGGAGCGTCATGCCAAGCTCGGTCCGGTGGAGAGCACCACCGAGGGCGTTTTCCTGGCCGGCTGTGTTAGCGGACCCAAGGATATCGCCGATGCGATTGCCCAAGGGGGTGCGGCGGCGGCCAAAGCAGCCGCGATCATCTCCCACGACACCGTCGCGCTGGAGCCGACCACCTGTGTGGTTGACCAGGCCCTCTGCCGAGCTTGCGGCCGGTGTGTTGAACTCTGCGAATATCACGCCCCGGGCCTTGAGGAAATCGCTCCCGGGCTGCGGGCGGCCCGGATAAACCAGGCGTTGTGCAAGGGCTGCGGTACCTGTGCCAGTTGGTGTCCCACCGGAGCCATCGCCGCCCTGCACTTCACGGATCGGCAAATAGAAGCCATGATGGAAGCACTGCTAATAGGTGAAGCATAGAGTATGGCTGAAAAAACCCCCAAGACAAAAAAGAAAACCACGAAGAAGAAGGCCGCCCCGAAGGAGTTTGTCCCCAACATAGTGGCTTTTGCCTGTAACTGGTGCAGCTATGCGGGCGCGGATACGGCCGGCGTCAACCGCATGCAGCACTCGCCCAACTTCCGCGTCATTCGCACGATGTGTTCCGGTCGGGTCACTCCCGGCTTTGTACTGAAGGCGTTGAAGCTGGGGGCTGACGGTGTTCTGGTATCGGGCTGTCACTTCGGTGACTGCCATTATATCTTCGGCAACCATGAGGCCGTCAAGCAGTTTGAAAAAACCAAGGCACTGGTAAAGACGCTGGGCCTGGACGAAAAACGGATCCGCCTGGAATGGGTTTCGGCGGCGGAAGGCAACCGCTGGGCGGAACTGATCGACGAATTCGTCGGGCAGATCACCGCTCTGGGCCCCAGTCCGTTGAACCATAAACCGAAATCCGGGAAATAGGCACCTATGGATGCAGCTATTGATTTACTGAAAAAGAGCCGGGCTTTTCTTTGCTTAGAGTGCGGCAAATGCACGGCCGTCTGTCCCATCTCGAGGTTTAATAACAGCTATTCACCCCGTCGCCTGCTGGCTACCGGTCTGTTTTACGGCGGGGAAGAACTGCTTTCAGACCGCCTGCTGTGGTCATGCCTGACCTGCAAGCTCTGCTCGCAGCGCTGCCCCGTGGATGTCAAGTATTCGGAGTATATGCGCGACACGCGGGCGGCCGCCTATGCTACCGGACAATGGGGCAATCCGTCGCATGGCGGTGCCCTGCTGCATATCATGGAAATGGCGGCTGAGCCGAAACTCCGGCAGAGGCGCACCGACTGGATCGGCGATGATCTCAAGGTGAAGAAAAAAGGCGACGTGTTATATTTTGTGGGTTGCCTGCCTTATTACGAGGATTTCTTTGCCAAGGATTTCGATTTTTCCCCGCTTTCGATAGCACGCGACACCGTGAAAATTCTTAATCGCCTTGGTATCGAGCCGGTCGTGCTGGATAACGAGCGTTGCTGCGGTCATGATCTGTACTGGCTGGGCCAGTTGGAGAAGTTTGACGAGTTGGGCCGGCTGAATATGAAGGAAATCGAAGCGGCGGGCGCTAAGACGGTGGTAACTGCCTGTCCGGAGTGCGCGCTCGCCCTCAAGCAGCTGTACCGGGAACGGTTGGGTGAGGTCGGCTTCGAAGTAAAGCATATCGCCGAACTGGTTGACGAGAGAAAGGATGACCTGGGTTTCAAGGAGCTTCCGGCCGACGTGACCTACCAGGATCCTTGCCGGTTGGGCCGCTACCAGGGTGTTTATGAGGAGCCACGCCAGGCGCTGTCGTCTATCCCGGGGGTCAAGTTGCGCGAGATGCCGCGCAACCGCCGTGGGGCGATATGCTGCGGCACGACTAACTGGATGAATTGCGACGCGACTTCCAGGCAGATTCAACGAAGCCGACTGTCCGAGGCCAAGGCAACGGGGGCGACGACGCTGGTGACGGCGTGTCCGAAGTGCCAGATTCATTTCCGGTGCGCCGGTTGTGGAGAAGAATCAGAGAGAATCGACATAAATGTGACCGATTTCGTGAACATTGTAGCTTCAGCGCTTGAGGGCTGAGGCCGTAGATACGCCAGTTGTGGGAGAATTACTATGGCAACTGAGTTGACTAAACCCGGGAACCTGCGCATTGGGGTGTTTGTCTGCGAATGCGGGCTCAACATCGCCGGTACCGTCGACTGCGCCGCGGTCAGCGAGTACGCCAGGACTCTCGACGATGTGACGGCTGTCGTCCAGAACAAGTACACCTGTGCCGACCCCGGGCAAAACGAGATTAAGAAGGCGATCGCGGAGCATAATCTGAACCGGGTTGTGGTGGCCTCTTGTACCCCAAAGATCCACGAGCCTACTTTTCGAGAGTGCGTCGCCGACGCGGGTTTGAATCCTTACCTTTTCGAGATGGTCAACATCCGCGAGCACTGTAGCTGGGTGCACCAGAACGAAAAGGAAAAGGCCACCGAAAAGGCCAAAGACCTGGTGCGGGCCGGTGTCGCGCGGGCGCGCGTGCTGGAGGCGCAAACGGAAGCCGAGGTGCCGATTACGAAGGCCGCCCTGATAGTCGGCGGCGGCGTAGCCGGCATCCAGGCGGCGCTCGATCTGGCCGACGGCGGCCATCAGGTTTACCTGGTCGAGAAGGAACCGACCGTCGGCGGGATTATGGCGGCCCTTGACAAGACCTACCCGACGATGGACTGTTCCATATGAATACTCGGACCAAAAATGATGGATGTCGGTCGACATCCCCGAGTAAATCTGATGACCTTCAGCGAAGTCGAGTCGGTAACCGGCTTCGTGGGCAATTTTCAGGTCACGGTTCGTAAGAAGGCCCGCTACGTAGATCCCGACGAATGCACGGCCTGTGCCGAGTGCGCCAAGGTCTGCCCGGTAGCGGTGCCCGACGAGTACCAGCAGGGATTCTCGTCGCGCAAGGCGATTTACCTACCGTTTCCGCAGGCGGTACCGTCCTCATACATTCTGGAGATGGAAAACTGCCTGGGCAACAACCCGATTGCCTGCGGCAAGTGTGCCGAGGTTTGCGAAAAACACTGCATTGACTACGATGATCAGGACAAGCTGGTCAATATCGAAGTAGGCGTCATCATTGCCGCTACCGGCATGGACGTTTACGACCCCACCGAGTACGACGAGTACGGCTATACGCGTTTCGAGAACGTGATAACGAGTATGGAATTTGAGCGGCTCATTTGCGCCGGCGGTCCCACCGAGGGGCATTTTATCCGGCCCAGCGACCGCAAGGCTCCGCAAAAGATAGGGTTTATTCAATGCGTCGGCTCACGGTCGCGGGACGGTCGTGGGAATCCTTATTGTAGTAATATCTGCTGCATGAATACGGTCAAAGACACCCTGTTGTTGTGTGACCACTACCCGGGCGTCGAGGCCAAAGTCTTCTACATGGACATGCGCTCCTTCGGCAAGGGTTTCGAAGACCTCTACATGCGCAGCCGGGAGGAAGGGGTCAAGTACATCAGGGGAATCCCCGGCGAGGTTGTGGAGAATTCCGAAAACCGCAACCTGGTGCTGACAGTCGAGAACACGACGACCGGAAAGCTCGAGGAGCACGAGCTGGAGATGCTGGTTCTTTCGCAGGGAGTGATACCTCGGCGGGATGGCGAAGGCATCAGGAAGCTGCTGACGCTATCGACGACCTCGGACGGCTTTATTATGGAGTCACATCCCAAGCTGAAGCCAGTGGACGCTCCGACCCGTGGCATTTATATTGCCGGCTGTTTGGAATCGCCCAAGGACGTGAAAGACAGCGTAACCCAGGCCAGCGCGGCAGCGGCCAGGGCCAGCATTCTGCTGAACGCCGGCAAGACCAGAATCGAGGCGATTACCTCGCAGGTTGATACTGACCTCTGCAACTTTTGTGGCATTTGCGCGAAAGTCTGCCCCTACAACGCCATAATGGCACCGGACCGTAAAGAGAAGAAGGCGCCGGTGATCATCCAGGCGGCCTGTGCCGGGTGTGGTGCCTGCGCCTCTGAATGCCCGCAGGATGCCATCACCATGCGGCACTTCAAAGACGAGCAGATGATGGCCCAGATTGAGGGTACTCTGGCCGAGAAACCACACGAACATCTTCTGACCTTTGCCTGTAACTGGTGCAGTTATGCCGGGGGTGATATGGCCGGCACGGCCAGGTTGCAGTATCCCACAACGTGCCGTCTGATTCGGACGATGTGTTCGGGCCGGGTCGACGAAAAGTTCGTTCTGCAGGCCTTCCGGCTGGGTGCGCCGATGGTGCTGGTATCGGGCTGCCATTTCGCCGACTGCCATTACATCAGCGCCGTGCACTGGACCCAGAAACGGATGGATCGACTGTGGAACAAGCTGGACAAGCTCGGTATTCGCCCCGACCGACTTCAGCTCGAGTGGATATCAGCCGCCGAGGGGCAGAAATTCGCCAAAGTGATGCGCGAACTGGAAGAGAGGGTCAAGGCTGTGACGTTAGAAGAGATTGAGCATACCATGAAAGTCCTGGCCGAAGAAGAAGCCAAAGTCCAGAAAAGAAAGACAAAGCAGGCCGTGGAGGTGACTGTCCAATGACCGCCAAGGAAGTCCGGTTCAAATGCCTGATGTGCGGGCATGAGTACACCGGCATGTACGACCACAACAACGTCACGGAGCGCAGTTGCCCGAAATGCCGCTCGAACAGCGTGCGGCGTCTGCCTGACCGCAAGCCCGCCGAGAAAAAGTAAAGGCGGTATCCCGCCGACTCGACATCAACCAGTATCGAGGCGGCGGGTGGGAGCAGGCAGACTACATGCGTAACCGCCCGCGGGCCTGCGCAGGCTTGCCGGGACGGCCGCCCGATCCCCCCGGCCTTGTCGAATATCTCCCGTTTTTTTCTTAACCCGTAAGATCACCGTAAAAGAACTGGAACGGCTGCAGCACGCCGTAGCCTCGGGCGTTGTCATGGTAACCGGGATGGGTTGCCATTCGCAGCAGGTGTTCCTTGAGATCTTCGTTGTTGTTGATGGGCGTCTCGTTATCCGGGGTCTGTTTGTGCTTGTCAATAACCAGGGCGGCCAGACCGGCCACGAACGGTGTGGCCATCGAGGTGCCACTCAAAAAGTTGAACCCGCCGTCAAGATAGGTGGAGAAGATTTCCGACCCCGGGGCCAGGAAATCTATCTCGCCACCCCGTGACGAGAAACCCGAGACGTTTCCGTTCCAGTCGTGCGAAGCCACGGTGATGACGCTGCCGTACCTGCCCGGATAGCCGATGCTGTTCTGGTAGAGCGAGCCGGAATTGCCCGCCGCACAGATGACGTGAGATCCTTTGGCCAGAGCCTGGTGGATGGCGACAAAAATCTCGGCAGCGGAGCCGAACCCTCCCAGTGACATCGAGATGATATCCGCCTTCTGTTCGACGGCCCAGTTGATACCGTTTACAATCCAGTCGATCTGCCCGGAACCTTCGTTATTGAGGACCTTGCCGATCAGGAGGTCCGCCTCGGGAGCGACACCAACAAATCCAAAGTCGTTCAGCCGGGCGGCGATGATGCCGGCGCAGTGAGTCCCGTGACCGTTCTGGTCTTCGACACCATCACCGGTGAAATCCGCGGTGCCGACAATGGCGGCCGCCAGGTCGGGGTGGTCGGTATCCACACCGGTGTCCAGTACGGCCACGCGCACACCCTTGCCACGGAACTTGAACCAGATAGGCACAATGTGCAGTAACTTTTTCGCCCAGGAGATCTTGTCCCCTTCCGTTGCCACCATAGCCTTGGCGTCACTTTTGGTCATCGTGCGGTGGACCATCACAGGCGGCAGGTTGAAGGGTAGCTTGTCCGTTTTGATGTTTTTGGGTAGCATAAGCCCAGTCCCTCCTTTGAGGATTTCGATTAAGATGTTTGAAGAATAGTAAAACGCACCTGATGATTTACTCAGTCAGCAACATACGCAAAGTCACTGCCAGAATGTGGCAGTAGAAGCCACAAAAAATATAAACTTTGTGCTGTTTTATCTGCTTGCCGGGGTCTGCGCAGGGGCTGTCGGGTCTGCCGGCCCGCCGCTAAAGCTTTGAAGCCTCGGATTGAATGATATCCCAGGCGGAGTCGACATCCTGCCGTTCCACCTGCGTCTGGCCCACGCACATGCGTAACACATAGGCGCCGTTGAGCTTGGTGTGGGTCAGGTACATTTTGCCGGTGCTGTTAACGGCCTGCAGGAGTCGTGCGTTAAGCCTGTCAAGGGCGTCGCCGGCTGTATCATGCGGATGGTGGCGGAAACAGAGGAGATTAAGCGGCACCGGCGCCATAAGTTCAAATCTCTCCGAAGCTTCGATCCGCTTTACCAGACCCTGAGCCAGGTCGAGATGCTTGCGGATCATTGCCTGAAGACCGCTTACGCCGTAAGAGCGAATGACAAACCACAGTTTGAGTGCCCGGAAGCGCCGCCCGAGTTGAATGCCCCAGTCGCGATAATTATTGACGCGGTCATCCTCGGGTGTTTTGAGGTACTCCGGCATGATCTCAAACGTCCGGATGAGGGCTTCTTTGTCTTTTACGAAATAAGCCGAGCAGTCAAAATTGGTAAACATCCACTTATGCGGGTTAAAAACAAAAGTGTCGGCCAGCTCAACACCGTCGTTCATCCAGCGCCACTCCGGAAGCAGCAGGGCCGTCCCGGCATAGGCAGCGTCGACATGCAGCCAGATATCGTGTTCGCGACAGATCTGAGCGATTTTCCGGAGGGGATCGATGGCGGTGGAGCCGGTAGTGCCGATAGTGGCCACCACGCACAGGGGAATGACGCCGCCGTCGAGGTCGTGGCTGATGGCTTCGGCGAGAGCCCCCGGCAGCATCGCGAATTTGTCGTCGACCGGGACTTTTCTGAGACTGTCTCGTCCCAGCCCGGCGATTTTGACGGCCTTTTCAATGGAAGAATGTGTCTCGGTTGAGCCGTACACGGCATACGGCGGCGCACCGGTAAGACCGCGCCGGTTGATTTCGTAATTGGTCTTCTTTTCCCGGGCGGTCAAAATCGAGCAGAGGGTGGCGGTTGAAGCCGTGTCCTGGATGACGCCGGAAAACTCCTCGGGCAGACCGATCATCTGCCCCAGCCATTGCATCACTCTCTCTTCAAGTTCGGCGGCGGCCGGGGACGTCTGCCAGACCATGCACTGTGCCCCGAGAGTAGCCGTGAGCATCTCGGCCAGGACCGACGGCGGACTGCTGTTAGCGGGGAAATAGGCGAAAAACGACGGGTGCTGCCAGTGGGTCATTCCCGGCAGGATAATCCTGCTGAAGTCTTCGGCAATGGTCTCGAACGGCTCGCCGCCGGCGGGTGGTTTCGTCGGAAGCTGGCTTATGATATCTTTTGGTTTTACCTGTGATTTGACGGCATAGTCTCTTACGTTCTCGATATAGTCGGCCATCCAGTCGACCAGGTCATGGGCATGTTTGCGGAATTCTTCCGGCTTCATATTCCAACCTCTGCGAAGAGAATTTCGTCAACCTTCTAAAAGCGGCCGTGTCCGGGCGGCGGCCAAGTTTTGAACGACGTTATGTACGCAAAATAGCCCGTTACAGGTCTCCAGTCCAATTTTTTTTGTCCGGGGTGTCCGTGGTCGGCGAAGCCTCTGCTAAACGTGGTTCCGCAGCATCAATTCCCTCGGGTGGGGGTTGAGATAGATCTGGTTGCGGACGTATTCGACGTCGAATTTGTTAACATAGTGTCGGAGCAGAGTAATGGGGACAATCAGAGGCACCAATTCATTGCGGTAATCTTCGATGACACTCAGGATATCCTGTTTTTCACCTGGTTCCAGGCTCTTCTTGAAGAACCCGAAAATATGCTGGAGGACATTGACGTTCTTTCGGGTCGTTGTTTTGAAACCCAGGCCTTCCATGTACAGCGCCGTGTATTTCTCGCGCAGCGCCGCCGGCGAGTATTTCTTGACCGCTGCGACCAGTTGTCCCAATTCCCGGTAATGCCTGGAGCTGTGGGCCAGCAGGAGATACTTCTGAGCGGCGTGGAATTTCACCATCGCGCCCCGCGAGCAGTCGCCGGCGAAGAAATTCTGCAGGCGATGCCAGGCAAAAACGCGGACAATAAAATTCTCCCGTAAGCGGTTGTCGTTAAGGCGTCCCTCTTCCTCGATCGGCAAGAGCGGGTGCCGCCTTGCAAGAGCGGCGCCGAACAGGCCCACCCCCCTTTTGTCCGGCATGCCGGTTTTGCCGTAAACCCGGACCCTGGCCAGGCCGCAGCTGGGCGAGTCCTTTTTCAGGATGTATCCGCTCAGGTCGCCGAGATCGCGGCGGCGGACGCGTTTTTCGGCATACCGGTTCATTCGTTCGGTCCAATCCCGCCTGGTCTTGTTGCCTACCATCCGAGGCGCCTCAACGGTTCCCTCCAGGCGGACGGACTCGCGCGGCACGCCCATGCCGACCTCAACTTCGGGGCAGACCGGCACGAACTGAAAATACTGTCCCAAAATATCAGTGATGTAGCGGTCTCGTTTGTGGCCGGCATCAAAGCGTACTTTCTGACCCAGCAGACAGGTGCTGATGCCGACCTTTATCGGTGCTTCGGGCGCTTTTTTCATCGTGTGTCCCCCTTTGATTCTCGTTTTGGTAACTCCGGTGACTTTGCCGTCAATTCTGCAGCCCGAGCCAGACGCCCGATGGCCTTTACGGTCCCTCGGAAGACAACCGCATGGAGGGGGTAGATGCCATACCAGTATGCCAGGCCTTTCAGTCCCCGGGGGTAATACCGGGCCGTCTGAACCAGGCGGCAGGTGCCGGAGTCGATTGGTATCACCTCAAATTCAAGCCAGCCCTGGCCCCAGAGGTTCATTTCTGCGTGAAGAAGCAGCTTTCGTTGCGGTATGTAGTCTTCAACCCGCCAGAAGTCAAGGGGGTCGCCGACGGCTATCTCGAGCGGGTGCCGGCGGCCACGCCGCAGGCCGATACCGCCCATTTGTTTGTCGATAAAACCCCGCAGCGCCCACAGCCAGTCAGCAAAGGGCCAGCCGTTATCGCCTCCAAGCGAGGAGATAACGGCGAATACCCGGTCGGCGCCGGCCGCAACCTCAGTTTCCCGACGGTCGATAATCATATGCGAGGGATCGACGGCCGTCTGTTCGTTAGGCGGCGAAGCGTCCGTCCAGGTCGACTCCGCTGAGGCGGCGCTCGCTCCGGCCAGCGCCTGTTGCACGGCTTTCTCAAAGGTGACAGGCTCAAAATTGAAAACGTCGCTGGCGATTTCATTTTCACACACCGTTTCGTGGCGAAGGCCCTCGATCAGGGGGCGGGCCAGATGGGCTGTTATGGGTGTCACCAGGTTGACCCAGTAGGAGGACAGCCGGGGAGTCAGGACCGGGACCGCAATGAGCCACCTTTTTAGCCCAAGCACGCGGGCGATAGTCAGCATCATATCACGGTAAGTAAGAATGTCCGGTCCCCCGATGTCAAACACTTTCCCTGTTGCCCTGTCGTTGTCGATACTGTCGACCAGGTAGCGCAGCACGTCCCCGATGGCGATCGGCTGCGTCCGGGTGAAAACCCAGCGCGGGCAAATCATTATCGGCAGGCGGTTGGTTAAATGATGAATCATCTCGAAGGAAAGGCTCCCGGAGCCGACAATAACGGCGGCCCGCAGTTCGGTGATCGGCACGCCGGTGGAGCGGAGAACATCGGCGACTTCGTGACGACTGCGCAAGTGCGGCGACTGTTCCGCGTCGCGCTTACCCAGGCCACCCAGGTAGACTATGCGTTTGACATGGGATTGTGCGGCCGCGACGGCGACGTTGGAGGCTGCGGTGCGGTCGAGGTTTTCGAAGATCTTCTCGCCGGAGGCCATGGAATGGACCAGGTAACAGATGCAGTCGATGTCCTTCATGGCGGGACCGAGCGTTTCCGGCCGGAGCAGGTCACCGGGGATAATGTCGACGCGGGAAGCCCAGGGTCGACCGGAGAGCTTGCGGGGGTCACGGGCGAGGCAGCGCACGCGGTGGCCGCAGTCGAGCAGGCGCGGCACCAGCCTGCCGCCGACATACCCTGTAGCTCCCAGCACCAATACGAAAGCCATTGGCAACTCGCCTGTGATTTGTTTTCGTTAGAGCGGTGTGCCCGCCGTTTATCCGGACGGGTTCTTTCGAGCGCCCTTCAGGCGACTTCAGTTGCGGTCGGCGTCGGCGTTGTTCGCGGCGGCTTTGGGGGGCCGGCTTGTGCCTTTGCCGCTCCCTCCGAAGATACGCTCGACAACCCTGGCCCGGTAGTCGAAAATCATCTCTATCTTTCGTTTTACCAAGAGGGCGTGGACCAGACGTCCGATTATTCCGAAGGGGAGGATATACCGGATTTCGTCAACCATCAGGACGCCGTGATCGAGTTCGTCAAAGGTATGGGTGTGATGCCAGAACGTATAAGGGCCTTTCAACTGCACGTCAACAAAGCGATAGGGTGGCTCGTAGTCGGAAATCAATGTTCGCCAATGCATCCGGATACCGAGAATGCGGATAGAAAAATCGATGACGGTTCCGGCTTTCTTCTGGATAGGTCGCGGAGAAAAAATGACGAACTTCAAAAACGGCGGAGTGATGAGTTCCAGGTTCTCCGGGTTTTCGAACAGAGCAAAGACCTTGTTGATGGGGCGATTGATGAATTGTTCCCTTGTTAACGTATACATTTTCATGGTGTGGCCTCAAGCTGTAATTGTCTGATGCCGGCGATGTATTGCTGTATATCGAACTTGCGCCGGCAGCCGTTATAACTCATGTAACGTACCTTTCCGAAGACAGGGCGTTCGAACCACGGTCGGTCGTGGACGCCACCCATACTCCAGGAAATCCCAGTATAACCGTTTGGGTCATGCCCGTCAAGCTCGTGCCGGTCGTTAAGACTGATGGCAATATCCATTGCCGCCTCGGGTGAGGGCGACCATTCGAGAATCTTCTTGGCCCAGTACATCCGCATATACCCGTGCATCTTTCCGGTCAAGCGCATTTCCATCTGCGCCGCGTTCCACAACGGATCGTCGGCTGCAGCTTGTTCGAGTTGTTCTTCGCCGTAAATCGCAGGCCTAGGGTCGAGTCGATGTTCATCCAGTGACTTGCGGGCCCAATCCGGGAATCCCTGAAACCTGTCGTAATCGGGGTTGTAGTAGCAGAAATTGTCGGCCAGTTCCCGCCGCACCAGTAATTCCTCCAGGAAAGATTCCTGGGATTTGATGTGTTGGTCGCGCCGCTGGACTTCCAGCGCCACCCGCTGGGCCGACAGCTGCCCGAAGTGCAGGTAGGGCGACAATTGTGACTGACCGTTTTGCGCCGGGTCATTGCGAACCGTGTGATACACGGCCAATCTGTCTTCGAGAAACCGGTCCAGGCGCGCGGCGGCTTCGCGCTCGCCGGGCTTGAATGTCTCGACAGAGGGCGATGTGGCAGGCGGGTGAGGCGGAGTAAGAGGCGACCGGTTGGCTGCCGGGGCCGATTTCTTCTCGACAAAGGGGTGCTTGACAAGATCGGGAAACGGCACCAGGAAGTCGGGGAGAAGCCGGTTGAGTTTGGGGCGGAAGGTGTAAGCCGCATATTCGAGCTTGGGCGAGGCCATCCAGCAGGGTACGACATTGTGAGCATCGACCTCGTGAAACGGTACGGCTAGGAGCCCGACGAGGCGGCTGCGGGCCTGCCGGTTGGCGCGAAGCGGCGAAAAATCCGTCACTAAAGCGGCCGCCCGGCTGTGTTCGACGTAACGAGGTAAGTCCTTCTCGGGACTCCCCGTCAGTAATGAAAACGAAACGTTGTGCTCCGCCAATTCGCGGGCGGTCTCCCGTAGCGCCGTGAGCGCAAATAAGTGCTGTCGGGACGAGGATTTTTCAGACAGCCAGTCGGGAAAGAAGACGACAGACAGCGGTACCCTGGCTGTCAACGCCAGCTCCTGCGCGTATAGAAGCGCCCAGTTGTCATGGGCGCGCTGGTCCCGATCCATCCAGTAAATCACGGGACCATCGCCTTGTTTTCCCTCCCGTAAAGCCCGTGTTCGGCGCGCATCAACCGTTTTGGGCATAATCATGTCTGTCCCACGTCAGCTCTGGAGCGGGCTGTAGGCTGTACCGAACTCAGGGCTTCAAGTTCCCTTGCCAGACTGAGCATGTTTTTGGGCGCGCGGGCTCCGATTTCACTCAATACCGCTTTGTAATCGTTGGCAGCGCGACCGCCGGCCAGCAAGGCAACATCCGGATCCAGCAGCTTGCGCAGTCTTTTCAACTCAAGCGCGACCCGAGGTTCATCACCGGGATAGACCAGGCTAAGGGCTACTGCCCGAGCGCTCCTGTCGAGAGCGGCCGCAGCAATCTCATCAGCCGGGAGATTCGGCCCGAGGTAGACGGCCCGCCAGCCCGCGGCGGCGGCCCTGATCGTCACAATTAAAGCTCCAAACTCGTGCCGGTGGCCGACCGGCGTGGTCACGATAAGGATCGGGGCCGGTTCCCGGACTTCGTATGCCATAGCCAGACTGCCCAAGAAAGACCTGACGACCGCCGAGGCCAGGTGCTCGTGTACGATCTTCAGCGAGCCTTCACTCCAGAGATCGCCGACCCGGTACATGAGCGGCTCCAGAACCTGCTCCAAAAGGCTCGTCTGACTTAGAGATACTGAGGCTTTCATCAGTGTTGACTCCAGTCCCCTGGTATCCAGGGCGGCAACGAAACTAAGGCAGGTCTCCACGTATTGCCGGGGTGAAAGAGGCGTGTTCAGAGAAATCGAGGAAGACGCCGCCGCAGCTACCCGGTCCCGGTGAGATTCAATCAGTTTGGTAAGGTCGCTGTTGGGCAGTCGGGCTATCTGGCCAATACTCTCGCCGAGGCGGGTCGCCTTCTGCAAAAGTATGAGGTGTTCGATATCCTCGTCGGAGTAAAGTCGCCGGTTGGTGCTGGTTCGGGCCGGTGTCACGGCGTCATAACGTCTTTCCCAGATACGGATAACGTGCGCAGTCAGGCCGCTTCTGGCAGCCACCACTTTTATAGGGTGTCTTTTTTCAAACATCGTATCTCACAGGCAATATTGTCTATATTTTGTATAATATACAACGAATATTCTGACGATTTGTTCTGTATACTTATGAATAGAATTCACTTTGCCTTCTGGACGCAGGTCGTTCCGTGATCCTAAATGTGTTATTATAAGCCATATTATAGTAAATATTAGTCCAAAGCAAGAATTTAATAAGTTTTTTCAAGAATTTAGACAAATATGAAACAAAATTGCGACAACTTCTGTTTCACTTATCAAAACAGGATGGATTAACAAGAAACAAAGGAGAAGATTATGAAGTCCATCGATGTCATCGTAGCCGTTCTTTTAGTGGTTGGGGGGTTGAATTGGGGCCTGGTCGGTCTTATGAGTTTTGACCTGGTGGGGTCAGTCTTTGGCGCCATGAGTGCGCTGAGTCGAGTAGTCTATGTCGTGGTTGGTCTGAGCGCAATCTATCAGGCCTGGCAGTGGAAGGCCATTCAGCGTCGCTGGGGTCTGGCCGGTGCGACAAGCTAAGTCAATAAGCAGTAAACGAATTGAACCGCAAAAAGCTAAATTACAGTAATTTAAGGAGTAACAAAATGAAATCCAAGTCTTTGATCCTCGCATTGGGCGTCCTTAGTATTTCCGCCCTTTTAGTCTCGGGTTGCAGTGATGACGACGATACGAACCCGATGTCATCCAGCCCCAGCCTTCAGAAGAGTACCGTCATGATAATCCACGCCTCGCCGGATGCCCCCGGGGTAGATATCCTGGTGGACAACGCCAAGGCCGTCACCAATCTCGGTTTTCCGAAAAACACCGGCTATGTTGATTTAGACGCCGGGATGCGGAATGTGAAGGTAAACGCCAGCGGCACCAGCACGACTGTCATCAACGGTGATTTCGATCTTGCGGCGAACGCCCACTATTCGGTTTTTGCTGTTGATTCCGTCTCCAAAATCACCACTGTGGTTCTGGCCGACAACCTGACCGCTCCCGCCAGCGGTAAAAGCCATGTGCGCTTTATTCACCTTTCGCCGAACGCACCGGCCGTAGATATCGGTCTTACCGGTGGTGGTGTGGTCTTCCCGAATGTAGCCTTTAAAGGGTATGTCGATTTCACTCCGCTCGACGCCGGCACCTACGATCTCGAGGTGAGACTGGAAGGAACCTCGACGGTGGTTCTGCCACTGCCGGGAATCACCCTTCAGGCGGGCAAGATTTACACCGTTTTTGCCAAGGGTTTTGTCGGCGGTACCGGTGACAAGGCGCTGGGCGCGGAGATAATAGTCAACAAGTAACCGGCAGGACAATACTTCTAAGCCAAATCTGGCGGCTGACCCGGTCACTCCGGGTCAGAATCGAGGGCGGTGACATTATGAGTCGCCGCCCTTTTTTGTATTAAATTGTAAGCCGCAACGGCCTCTTCTGCCACGATACGGACAGCTCCGGTTGGCCCGGTTCGGTTACGCTCAATTTTAAGAATAGTGGTGCATTTGACCGAAGAGTCTTGACAAAACTGTCCGAAAAAACTATCGTTGCTTGTGAAAAATATAACATGTTATGTGAGGCCTGACAAGGCCGGAAAGAGTATGGGACAGCCGGCGGTTGAATTGAGAAGGGCTGTTATCCGGCTTTGAAACACTATGGGGCTCATAACATACAGGCAGGTCAGGCAGTCATTCAATAGAAAGGCTAAATGAAATGAGTAAAGGTGCATTTAATCCATTTGCGATGGCCCAGGCTCAATTCGACAAAGTAGCTGACTTTTTGGAATTGGATGCGGGTACGCGAGATTTTCTGCGTTATCCAATCAGGGAATATCAATTCAACATTCCGGTGCATATGGATGACGGCACGGTCAAGGTGTTCCGGGGATTTCGGGTTCAGCACAATGACGCCCGAGGGCCGTGCAAAGGCGGCATACGTTTCCATCCCCAGGAGACCATAGACACCGTGCGGGCGCTGGCGATGTGGATGACGTGGAAATGCGCGGTGGTCGATATCCCCCTGGGCGGCGGCAAAGGCGGCGTTATCTGCGATCCACACAATCTCAGCATGGCCGAGCAGCAGCAGATTTGCCGCGGCTGGGTACGCCAACTGGCGAGGAATGTAGGACCCGTCCAGGATGTTCCGGCGCCCGATGTGATGACGTCCGCTCAGCACATGCTGTGGATGCTCGACGAGTATGAGGCTATTCACGGCGGCAAATTCCCGGGACTTATTACGGGTAAGCCGGTCGGGATGGGCGGTTCGCTGGGCAGGACCGAGGCGACCGGTTACGGCGTCATATATACCGTTCGGGAAGCACTCAAGCACCTGGACATCAAGCCGGAGGCTACCACGGCCTCGGTGCAGGGGTTTGGCAATGTCGCTCAGTATGCCATACGCCTGTACGAGCAACTCGGCGGCAAGGTCATCTGCGTTTCCTGCTGGGACCAGGAAGACCAGACGTCTTATTCCTTTAAAAAAGAGTCGGGCATTGACCTGGATGCTTTGCTGAAAATCACCGACCGTTTCGGCGGTATCAACAAAGACAAGGCCAAAGAGATGGGCTGCGAGGTGTTGCCGGGCGAAGCCTGGATCGAGCAGGATGTGGACATTCTAATTCCCGCGGCCCTGGAAAATCAGATCAGCGGTGAAAACGTGCAGAGTATCAGCCGGAAGGTGAAACTGATCGCCGAGGGGGCCAACGGTCCGACTACTCCCGAAGCCGACAAGGTCCTGGAGGAGCGCGGCATCTTCGTCATACCGGATTTTCTGGCCAACGCCGGCGGTGTGACGTGCAGTTACTTCGAACAGGTCCAGTGCAACATGAACTACTACTGGGAGAAAAACGAGGTGCTGGACAAGCTGGACACCAAGATGACCTCGGCTTTTCGGGCTGTCAGTGGACTGGCGAGAAAACGGAAGATATTCATGCGCGACGCTGCCTACGTCATCAGTGTCAGCCGGGTCGCCCAGGCGTGTAAGGAACGTGGCTGGGTGTAAGCGGGCGTATAATCGGTCCGGTTTCATGTGGGCAATCTTCGAGACTGCTTGGGCGGCACGTCTGCCCGAGCAGTACTTTTTTCCGAACGGCGGCAGGCAGATATTACTGCTTGCCTGCCGGTAGTACGGTCCGATGAGTTGTCTGCCCGCTGGACAATTGCTGTTTTTTTCTTGGCGGTGGAGTATTATCTTTAATAGTAGAGGTTGGGCGCAGTTTTCGCCCCGGCCGCAGGCAGCGGACGAAAGACCGCCCGAGGCAAAGAGCAACGCCCAAACGACCGAGAAGAATTAATATCATGACCGATAAGAGAAAAACGGCTGACGGACTGGCCAGGTCCCTTGATGAGCGAGCAAGGGAGTTGGACTGCCTGTTCCGTATTGAAGAACTGCTGAACAAGCCGGATATCGGTCTTGATGACGCCTTGACCCGCATTGTCGAAATAATCCCGTCCGGCTGCAGGCACCCGGGTATCTGTCGGGCGAGGATTACCATCGACGGAAAGAATTCTCAGGCGGCGGATTTTGCCCGGACGGAGCGGTTCCGGAGTGCCGACGTGCGAGTCAAGGGCGATGTTGTCGGAAACATCAGTATTTTCTATACACCGGCGGCTCCGGATACCGGCGGTGGTCCTTTCCTCGAGGAAGAGGAAAAGATGCTGCAGGTGATTGCCGGTCGTCTCGGTCATTTTATTCTGCACACGCGCCTCAAGCAGCAGTCCGGCCGGGATAAGCCGGCGGGGGAGAGCGGGGCAGGAGGTCTCCGGGAGGAATGGCGAGTGGTTTTGGATCTTCTGATGGAGACGGATAAGAACCTGTTCACGAACCTTTCCCACAAGATGCTTAACCATCTTTCCTGGCGGGGCGTCGGGGAGGCCGAGGAATTGCTGGTCAGTGCGAAGCTCGATAAAACCGCGCAGGAAGAGGAGTTTATCGACGAGTCCAACCGGCCGTTCCAGAAGCGGGCGTCCGCGTTTCCGGTCGAATTGAGCGGTCGGGTCTTCGATATAGCCGCCCGGCATATGGATGATGCCGAGATCTACTCGCGTTTGCAGAAATGGATACAGGAGGACAAGCTCAGTTTCCTGGTGCAGGTCGTCAACAGGAACCTCTCACTGGCGGACGTGGCCGATGCGCTCAGGCGTTATTATCACACGCACATCGAACCGGCCGAGGCCGACTCGGCCTCGCCGAGCAAGAAGGGCATCCATGTTTCCCTTATACGCCGCTTCCTCTCCGACCAGTTACCGTACATCAACATCGCCAAGCACTACATCGGTATCAATGACTTCCATGATCTGATACAGACTATGATCTTTACCAATGAGAGTCATGGCAAGCTGGGCGGCAAGAGCGCCGGCATGTATCTCGCGGCGCAGATAATAAGAAAAGGCGCAAAACCCGAGGACGGGCTGGGCAATCTCAAGATGCCGAGGACGTGGTATATCACCTCAGACATGCTTCTACATTTCATGCACTTCAACAACCTGGACGAAATCGTCGAGCAGAAATACAAGGAGGTTGATCAGGTTCGTTTCGAGTATCCGCATATCATCGATACTTTCAAGAATTCCCAGTTTCCGCCGGAGATCCTCAAGGGATTATCCGTGGCTCTCGATGATTTCGGCGACTGCCCGCTGATCGTCCGCAGTTCCAGCCTGCTCGAGGACCGCATGGGTGCCGCTTTTTCGGGGAAGTACAAATCCGTCTTCATAGCCAACCAGGGCAGCAAGCAGAAGCGCCTGGAAGCCCTGGTGGATGCCATCGCCGAGGTCTATGCCTCGACGTTTGGTCCCGATCCGATCGAATACCGGGCCGAGCGCGGTCTTATCGATTTCGGTGAGGAAATGGGCATCCTGATCCAGGAGGTCGTCGGCAGCCGTGTCGGGGACTATTTCTTTCCTTCGTTTGCCGGTGTTGCTTTCAGCCG
>CBFCYQ010000004.1:0-31601 GCA_965602205.1 uncultured bacterium
GGTAGCGTTTTGTGAAACCAATCTAACGCTCGACGGTAAACCATTTCGACTTCAAGGCAACGGTTATAAACCGTTCTCCGATATCTATCGGTACATCGCCCTAGAAGCTATCAAGCCATCTGCTAAGCCGGTGGTAATGGTCAAGGGACGATAATCCCTGAGAAATCTCGTCCGCAACATATTCTAATTCTGACCTGATCGAAGAAATTGATTGCTTGATCCTAGTCGAGTCGACTTGCGAAGGATACGATTTCCTTACGCTGTCAATTTCCTCCCTTACGCCGGCGATCCCGAACTCTATTCTGAACTTCAACTCGTCAAACCTCAATTTTCTAACCTCGACCGTGCTGTTTTCACACGTCTCAGCCGAAGATATCGCTGCCAGATACCCGAAATAAGTTCCCGTGCGCTGCTGCAGGACGGCATTCCCAAGCTCTTCTTCGCATTTTACGTACTTCGGATGATGGCGACTTTCGGGAGCGTCCATCCATGGGGATATCTCGTTCAATAATGTGCTCGCTCTGGATAGTTTTTTGTCGGCCTCGGTTTTCTTCTCTTCTCGCAATTTCGAGAGGACATTTATGACCGTGGGGCGGACTGCGTCAAAGGCATGATCAACATCTACCTTTACAGAGTATTTGGGATCCGTTCTAATAGCCGCGCTGAGATGACGCCCGCATTCATCGGCCTGACGCATAAGAGCACAATACTTAGCAATGTGATATCGTGCTTCGGACAGATTGGGATCCAATTCCAATGATCGTGACGCAGAGTCCTTCGCTTCTCCAAGCAATTGAATGCCTGAATCGGGGTTTTCCCCTGTCTTGGCGTCACCGAGCGTGCCATATATCGCAATGGAAGCAAGTAGCAGAGATTCAGCAGCAAGTTTCGCGAAGGCGCGATCTGATCTCATTTCGGCTTTAGCATAGCGAGCGGCCATTGTCAAATGGTATCTGGCCTTTTCGAGATCGATGACATTGCAGTCATTGTTTATTCCGAACAGATACAGATATCCCAATTGATATTGAGTACAACAGTCCGCATCATATATGTCTTCCGATTTATGGAGGGATTCTATTGCTTTATCATATAAGCCCTTGGACGATTGCTCACACCCTAAATAGTAGAGTTCTCGTGCCTTAGTCAAAATCGGCGAATCAAGTGTCTTCTGAATTGAGTCTATTCTATCCAGAAGCGATGTCAATAATCTGTTGTTTATCTGGGCCTCGTGAATCAATATCCCAATGTTGTAATTGAAATCGGAACGAAGAGAATCTATCGAAGCGTTTATTTCCCAGAGTCGTGACTCAATGTTCTGAAGACCCCATGTTAAAGAGTCGGTTAAAGAATCAAACCCTCTACCAAAACAACTCATCAACTGCTCATTATCAGCGACTATTTGCTTAGTCTGTTCGGAGATCTGGTCACCGATTGCGGAACTGCTCGATCTTAATTGCCCTCTGATATCAGAAATGTAAGACTCTTGCTGCAAATGTTTAACCCAGCTTCCAGCGCCTGGATACCATATGGCCATAATTACTCCCCTTATGAAATGAAGCTCTCGTTATCTAAGACCAATAACTAGACCGAGTTCGCCGGCATTGTCTCCACAGGCGCCATCCGCTCAGGTGCCCCGCCGCTTGCGGTGGGGTTAGTAAGCCCTGTCCGTATCAAAGTGGTCATCCCAGACCAAGATACGCCGTGCTCATGTCCCTGTCAATGCCCGTATTTGCCCTCCCGACGGTTCCCCCTGAGCATAGAATCTTGATGGTGTTACCTCAAAAAGACCTATCGTCAATCATCGACTGCCGGCTCAAACAACTCGCCGCTTAGTTGATCATCAACGGAGTCGTCACGACTCGTTAGCTGCTCGGCAGTCTCTACCGAATGAATCCTGATGCGAAAATCATATCCAAGATCGACACGAGGTAATTCCACATTGCCACTTCCGATCAGCAGGGACACGGCGTCATCACTGCTGCCGCCCGTGATTGCAAAGCTGGATGTTATATCGTAAGGACTCCAACTGCTCGTGCCGAACGCCTTATAGTCCACAATTGCATACACCGAGTCAGTGCCTGAACTGACATCCACGTCGAAATTCAGACGACCACTTGACCGAGCGCCATCACCGTCATTGTCAACAATGTCAGTCCACAAGGTTGGCTTGATGCTGTAGCTGGTGCAGGCCACACCAACGCCGGTACAACTAACATCCGAGCACCAGCTAGTGCCCGTCTCTATAGTACAGAGCTTGGTACCGGTCGACGTCGGGACAAACCGAACCGTCACTACTCGATAATCGCACTCCTCAATCCGATAGGTACCAGCGCCAGAAATGATAGTGTAGTCGTCGCAGTCTTCGCTGACAAACCCGCTTAGCTCAGCATCCCCGAAGTTCCAGATGTTGAAGGCCCAATCCTTACTCTGACCTATGCAAACCGTGTCGAAATTCAGAGTGGTTTGCGATATCCGGCAATGAGGCTCTACCGGCTCCTCGTAACCGTGACCCGTGCAAATGACGTCCGAGCAAAAGCTGCCTGTTTGGACGGTGCATGTCTCGGTGACGGTCACATTTGGCTCAAAGACCACCCGGACTGTTCGAGACTCACCTGCCTCCAGACTGTAAGCGCCCTCGCCGGAAGCGATCCAGAAATACCAGCAGCCCGTAGTGACTGAACCGGTCAGAGTACTTCTACCGGTATTCGTGATCGTGAAGTTTTTTTCCCGCATATCAGGTACCCAGACAGTGCCAAAGTTTAAGCTGGTCGGCGACACCGTGCATTCGGGACAGGATTTACCGACTCCCGTACAATTGACATTCGAACACGAAGCACCTGTTTCGATCACACAGGTCTTGGTGCCGATCGATGCCGGGTCAAACCGCACTGTGACTGTTCGGGACTCACCCGCCCCCAGGCTGTACGAACCGGCGCCGGCGATGACATCGTAGTCGCTGCAACTCTCACTGACTGTACCTTTCAGCGTGGCCCCGCCGGTATTTGTGATGGTGAAGCTTTCATCAACACTCTGGGTCAGGCAAACAGTATCAAAATCGATGCTGGTTGGCGATACCGTGCATTCCGGCAGGGAAGCGCAGGATTCACCGACACCGGTACAGCTTACACCCGGACAGGAGGTACCCGCCTCGATCATGCAGGTGCTGGTGCCGACCGCCGTGGGAGCAAACCGTACCGTGACCGATCGGGACTGACCTGGCCCAAGGTCGAAGGAGCCGCCACCCGAGACGATACTGTAATCGCTGCAGCTCTCGCTGACCGCACCGGTCAGGGTGCCACCACCGGTATTCCTGATGGTGAAGCTCTTATCCTCACTCAAGGTCAGGCATACGGTACCAAAGTCCATGCCGATCGGCGATATGGTGCAGATCGCCGGGTTTAGTTCAGTTGCAGTTACCGCGATGCTCCTGTCACCGCCATTCGATAACACGCCTATTTTGCCGGCATTTTCTCCAAAGGACAGTCTTGATCTGTTAATGGCCACTCTGGCCCGTTCGGTTTCACCCTTTATGCACCTGCCATGATCCGGATTTACCAATATCCAGTCCGCGTCCGGCTCGAGCCTGTAGTCGAGAGCTTTAACACCAGACTCAAAAATACCGTCATCATCCCCTGCGTTCGTCAGGTAAATCTGCTCCTCAGACTGTGACACTCCAAAGTCCAACTCTGATGCAGATACTTGCAGCTCAGGGTCACCTTCGGAACAGCCCGAGATCAGCATCAAGAACGACGCCACAAACGCTATGGACGGGAAAATAGCTGTGAGACTGCTTGAACGAATACTCATAACCTGCCCGATTCTCATTCAGGACAAACCACGTGACAGACTTTATTGTACTGTCACTTTGAGTTGCCTTGCGCGTTCGTCGAAGAATCAGGATTATCCACTCCAGTATCCAATATATGCCAACGCGGGCGCTTGTCAAGGGTGGAATTGCCACGCTACCCCGCCGCCTGCGGGCCATAGCCTGCATCCGCCCCGCGAAGAGCTTCCCACACCAGAACCCATTCCTCCGTTAGTGGATTACTCTGTCATGGATACGTATATGCCGACATCCCAAAAAACAATCTGCCGTCTGGTGAAAAAACCACCAGCCTCGACCGTCAACCCACACGCCTCCACAGGCTTATGCGCGGTCTCCCGTACTCCCGGCAGGCAAAAACGCTACAATATCGGAGGGCCCCAAATAAAAAACGAGAAAACGAACCCATTTCGCTGTATATCTCACCGGGGTAAGCCGTTACACGGAATTTCCGAGTTTTGCCTTACATACACCCCCGGGGTCATTGCGAGGAGCGAAGCGACTTGGCAATCTCCATCCCGCCCGTCAGGACGCCGTCAGCGCCTCCCAGTCCACCGGGGCGTTCTTGTCGATGCGCGGAATATCGACCGCCATCGCCTCGATGTACTTCTGCGCCGCCCCGGTGTTGAAAATGACTACTTTTTCGTCGCGCTTGATCCAGTTTTCGGTCCGCAGCCTCTCGAGCGCCCCGACACAGACAGCCGCCTCCGGGCACAGGGCGATTCCCTCCCGTCGCCCGGCCAGTTGCATCCATTCCCTGATGCGTCCCTCTTCGACGGCCACAGCCCGCCCGCCGCTTTCTCGCACGGCGTCGAGTATCATGAAGTCGCCGACGCACGATGACACCCGCAGACCGCTGGCGATGGTCTGCGCACCCTCAAACGGCTCGGCAAAACGCTCCCCGGCGTCGAACGCCTTCACGATGGGACAGCAGCCGTCCGACTGCACCGCCACCATCCGCGGCCTCCGCCCATCCTCCAGCCAGCCAATGGCCGACAGTTCCTGGAAGGCTTTCCACATGCCGATAAGCCCGGTGCCGCCGCCGGTGGGGTAGAGGATGACATCGGGTAGATGCCAGTCGAACTGTTCGGCCAGTTCCAGCCCCATGGTCTTTTTGCCCTCGATGCGGTACGGTTCCTTGAGCGTCGACATATCAAACCAGCCCATCGGTTCTTTGCCTTCCCGGACTATTCGACCGCAGTCGCCGATCAGGCCGTTGACCAGGAAAGTGCGCGCACCATACAACTGGCACTCGTACTGGTTGATCGCGGGCGTGTCCTCCGGCATGAAGATGTATGCTTCCATTCCCGCCCGGGCAGCATAAGCGGCCATCGCACCCCCGGCGTTGCCCGCTGTCGGGATCGCCAGGCGTTTGATGCCGAAACGGTGCGCCATCGTGATCGCCATCGCCAGCCCCCGGCTCTTGAAACTGCCGGTCGGCAGCGACGATTCGTCCTTGATCCACAAACTGGTCATGTCAAAGTCCGCCGCCAGCTTGTCACAGGGAAGAAGCGAGGTGACTTTCTCACCCAGCGTGACAACTTCATCTTCGCCCGCCGGCGGCAGCAGCTCGGCGTACCGCCACATTGTCGGGGGACGACTCCTGACGAGTTCTTTGGTGAATTTCTGCCTGACGGCGTCCAGATTGTAACGCACCCACAACGGGCGGTCCTTATGAAGTGTTTGAACCATGGCGGCGTCAAGATGCGTGCCGTCGATAGCGCTCTCGAGATGGGTAACGAATCCCGGCAAGTATCACCTCATTTGGTTAGATGGTCAGCGATCACACACTTCGCGGAACACGCGCATGAAATTGCCGCCCAGTATTTTCGCGATATCTTCTTCCGAACAGCCGCGAGACAACAATTCGGCAGTCACGTTCGGCATCTTGGAGCAGTCTTCCAGTCCTTCGGGAGGGAAAAAGATGCCGTCGTAATCCGAGCCCAACCCCACGTGGTCCGCTCCCGCCACGCTCACGATATGCAGGATGTGGTCGACGACATCGGCGGCCGTCGTGCGCACGCTCCTAAAATATCCTGCCCACGTTTTCAGAAAGGGTTTGAGAATGTCCCGTCCCCGCTCGAACTCGGCTTTGTCGTGCTCGTCGTGGATCAACTTATCGAGCGCCTCCAGCTCGGGCAGGTGGTCGCGGAAGTGCTTTTCGGTCATGGCGGCGTTTTCGGGCGAGAGAAAGTCGCGGCAAAAATTGACACCGATCATGCCGCCGCCGTCCGCAATAGCCTTTATCTGGTCGTCGGTCAGGTTGCGGTTATGCGGGCACAGTGCATGCGCACACGAGTGAGACGCAATAACGGGGTCGCGGCTGACTTTGAGAACTTCCTCGACTGCCTCGACCGAAATGTGGGAGACGTCGATAATCATCCCCAACTCGTTCATCTTGCGCACAACCTCCCGGCCGAAATCCGTCAGCCCCCGAAAGGCCGGTTGCTTGTCGCCCGACGAGATGCACCAATCGTGCGAAACGCCGTGGGTCAGCGTTATATAGCGCACGCCCCGCCGGTGAAAATGCGCCAGGTTGTCCAGACTGCCGGCGATGGCCTCGCCGTTCTCGATGCCGATCACCGCCGCAATACGGCCCCCGGCGACGGTTTCTTCGGCCTCGGCGGCGCTGCCGCAGGCGGCAATGGTGTCACTGCTGCGGGCAAACTCCGAGGTGAGAACGTCGATTCGCCGATCGACCGTCGCCACGCAGAGCTCCGTCGGTGTCTGCGGGGCCAGGAAACATGCAAACACCTGGAGGTTGACACCACCCTCGGTCAGCCGTGGTATATCGACGTGGCCATCGGCATTGCGCATCGATATATCGCGGCCGTTCTGCATCCACAAAATGGTGTCGCAGTGCAGGTCGGCCACGAACGCTTTCTCGTGCAGAGTCTGGTATTCGGTGTTCATGACAGACAACTATACGGAAATGAATCCCCCTCCGTCAAGCATTGCTATCAAGCTATGAATCCGGTGTGATCAGAAGAGAATGACCAGCTTACCCATCTGCGTCCGTCCCTCCTCGTCTTCGACACTCCAGTAGTACAGGCCCGAAACCACAAGCTGCCGGTTACGGGACACCAGGTTCCAGGTATCGTGCGAAGACGCCGGGTCGGCAGGATCATAGCGGTGCTTTATTTCCCGCACCAGATCGCCGTCGAGCGAGAATATCCGGATAACACACCTCGCCGGCAGGTTGGCGAAATGAATCGACCGCACTTTGTCGTGGGGCAGGTCCTCAAGCATGCGTCCCTCAAAGCCATGGTCGCGATACTCGTCGTCGATCCGATAAGGATTCGGGTAGATATAGACCTCGCGGTTGTTTCCGTTGGCTTCGTCCTCGGAGCCGGCGGCATAGCACCTGATGACTCCGGTCGTTTTGGAGGATTCCAGAGGTGCCAGGCCGGCTGCCGGCGACCCGAAATCAAAGGCCGTGACATTGACATGATATGGCACTGTTGGCAGGAGGTTTTCGATCATGAACTCGTATTCGTAGTACTTGGGGTAGCCCTCGTCGGTCAACTGGTCGGGCATGATCGCCAGGCCGCTGCTCGGCCGGGGTTCGTGCGGGTACACTTTGCGAATACCCGTAGCCTGACTGAAAGTAGAGTTATTATAATCGTGACCGGTGAAAAAGAAGATCGAATCCGGATACAGCGGGTGCACGTATGGCTTGGCGGCCGTGTAGTCAAAGGGGTGAAAGGTGGTGTCGTTGCACGGGTCGGGCTCGCTCCCATACAGGCAGCGCAACTCCTCGAGCGTAAAAGGAGGGTCTCGCAACTCGAACTGGGGAACCGGGCGGCGACTGGCGTTATACACCATCTTGTCATAGTTTTCCCGGTCGTATGACTCGATCCGCGAGAGGCTCGACTCGCGCTCGTCACGACCCAGGTAAATGCGGTAACCTTCAAAATCGACAACGCCGGAAAGCACGTCCTTGGTTGTCTCCGACTCGTACCCGTTAAACCGGACACGCAGCCCGGAAAAGATCGGTTCTACCCAGATGTGCGGGGCGGGCGGGGGTGAGGCCCCGATCAGATCCGGGACGCCGTCTCCTTCATAAAAAGTCGTTTCCGCGAAAGTGACCGTCCACTCACCTTCGATAATCGCCGAATCGAGGGCACAGACATGGAATTTGCCCCGGTAGCCATCGTCATCGGTGTCAATCCCGGGATTGTCGTATATCCACGATGCCACCATGGCGTTGTGCGCCAAATCGGAGAACCCGGCCCAGCGGATGAATCGGTCGGGCCGGTAATTCCAGATGAGATGGTACATGAAGTTGTCGATATCGTAATGAAAGTCTCTGCCCGCAACGTAGGCGATGGGCAGTATAATCTCATCCCCGGGGTGAAGCTTGAACGGTCCCACCGACAAGACGTACTGGTTATCTCCGCCTATCGACATGTACCAGGCCTGCTCCTCGTCGCTCATGCCCACCCAGACCGGGTTGCCGGAATTGACAGCGGCCGTATACGGTTGATCGAAATCGATCTCGTGGTTGCTCATCACGGCATATTTGTTGACATCGCCGATCGGCGTGCCCTTGCCGTTGCCCATATTGCGGAAGTTCTCCCGTTTCTGGGGGCCGTAGTCCAGGGAATTATTGTAGTTCCAGACCCACCAGTTGTAGGACATGTTTTCGAGCTTGAACTTCTCACCGAGGATCCTGATCCCGGCTACGTTCGGAACGGCAAAGCCGTTATCCCAGTCAAAGTCCCCCTCGTTGTCGACCGTCCAGGCAACACCGACAGTGTCCATGAACTCACAGTTGCCGTACATGGCCGGGTAATCGTAGAGAAACCCGGTCAGGTCGTCACGGCCGTCGGTAATGCCTTTGGTCAGATCCTCTCCGGGCGGAAGGGCGGGGTTCTGTCCGCCGGGATGTACATCAGCATCCATGTAGATCCCCAGGTAGACGTCCTCGAGATCGTTATGACTGGTGTTGCGAATGAGGAACTCAATGATAGCAAAATCTTCCGAGTAGCGGTGCGACCACTGGTATGAATACTGGAAGACCTCGATGCCGAGTGGCCGGTGAGGCCGGTGGGCGATAAAATCAAAAGAGGGGTAGGGGGCGCCCCTCGTAAAGGTGTCCTGGTATACGGCAATGAAATCCTGCTCGGACACGGCATCTTTGTACGCGGGCGATTCGGGTTCGAGGGTGGACCTCTCGAAGATAGGATATTCGGAGTGCATCTCTCTCGCCGGCGTGTTGAACTCGGCCCCACAACTGACCAGCGTGTCGCGGCCGACCACGGCCCCAACCCAGAGGGCGCCTTTGTAAAGATAGGTTGTGTTAGAGCCCTTGGGGAATTCCGCTTCAGGAACTCTGCCACCCACGATACAGTCGTGAAACGGCTTGGTGCCGGTGCCGATGCGACCGAAGTTGCTAATACCGAAGACAAGATTGCCGGCGTCGTGCGCGCGCATGCAGGAGTTAACGAGAACAGCCGTCGAGGTTGATTGACCGGCTTTATGATCGGCCGAGTCGCGGTAATCAGACTGGGCGAGACCGACGGACAGCGACAGAAGGGTGAGGACCAGTGTGCAGGCGGTGATTCCAGGAGGTGTTTTCGATCCGTAGTTTCGTTTCACAGAGCCAGGCTATCCTATACAAAAGTGCGTACCTAAGATAGCAATTCTCGTTGCAAACGCAAGCTTCCTGCATTTGAGCGTAAAGGGTACGCTCGGCCGAGCACGGCGGTCGGGTTTCGAACCTCCACCATATCCGAGTCGGCGGGGAGACCGTTAGGGGACTAAAAGATGATAACGAGTTTGCCCATTTGGGTCTGGCCGTTCTCGGTCTCAACCGTCCAGTAATAAAGGCCGGAGACCACCAGTTGGCGGTTGCGGGAGACCAGGTTCCAGGTGTCGTGGCTCGAGGCGGGATCGGAGGGGCCGTACCGGTGTTTGATCTCGCGCACCAGATCGCCGTCGAGGGAGAATATCTTGATGGTGCACCTTGGCGGCAGGTTGGCGAAGTTGACCTGTCGCACTTTGTCATTCGGTAAGTCCTCAAGCATGCGTCCTTCGAACCCCTGGTGGCGGTAGTCGGCGTCGCCACGGTAAGGGTTGGGGTAGACGTAAACCGAACCACGGTCTCCATCGGTTTCGTCTCCCGGGACTCCGGTGAAGCACCTGATGATTCTCGCGGTTTTGGCGGATTCCAACGGTTTCAATCCCGATTCCGGTGAACCGAAATCGAAAGCCGTTACATTGACATAATACGGCACGGTGGGCAGAAGCCCTTCAATCTCCATCTCGTATTCGTAGTATTTCGGATAGTCCTCGTCAGTCAACTGGTCCGGCATGAGCGCCACACCGGGGCTCGGCCGGGGTTCGTGAGGGTATACTTTGCGAATCGGAGTGGAAAGACCGAACACGGAATTGTTGTAGTCGTGCTCCACAAAATAGAAAATGGAATCGGGGAACAGGGGATGAGTGTACGGCACTTTGACAGAATACGTCAGCGGGTCGAAGGTGGTGTCCGCGCATGGGTCGGGGCCAGCCCCATACAGGCAGCGCAGTTGTTCGAGAGTGAAGGGGTGATCGCGCAATTCAAATCGCGGCACCGGCAGGGCGTTGGCGTTAAAGACTATCTTATCGTAATTCTGCCTGTCATAAGATGCCACGCGCGAGAGGCTGGCCGCGCGCTCATCGCGGCCCACGTAGACGTAGTAACCCTCGAAATCCATTACATTGGAGAGGACATCCCTTGTCGTTTCGGGTTCGTACCCGTTGAACCGGACCCGCAGGCCATCGGAGGTGGGCTTCACCCAGACGTGCGGGGCAGGTGGGGGGGCGGCTCCTATCAGGTCAGGGATACCGTCACCTTCGTAGAACGTGGTCTCCGCATACGTGACTGTCCACTGCCCGTCGATAATGGCCGAGTCGAGAGCACACACGTGAAATTTGCCGCAGTAGCCGTCGTCATCAGTGTCGACGCCGGGGTTGTCATATATCCAGGACGCTACCATGGCGTTCCTGGCAAGGTCCGAAAAACCGGCGTATTCGATAAAGAGATCCGGACGGTACATCCAGTTCAGAAAATACCAGTATATACGGTCGTCGTAGTGGAAATCCAGGCCGGCCACGAAGGCGATGGGAAAGGTGATCTCATCCCCCGGGTGCATTCGGAATGGCCCCACCGATAGAACATACTGGGCATCACCGCCCCGCGACAGAGCCAGGGCGCGATCATCATCGCCCACGCCCACCCAGACCGGGTTGCCCGTGCGGATGGCGGCCGTGTACGGTTGGTCAAGATCGATCTCGTGGTTACTCATCATGGCGTACCGGTTGACATCGCCATACGGGTTACCTTTGCCGTTGCCCATGTTGCGGAAATTGTCTCTTTTCTGGGGTCCATAGTCGTAGGCGCCATTGTAGTTCCAGACCCACCAGTTGTACGACACATCCTCTCTTCTGAACTTCTCACCGAGGATTCTCACGCCGGTTACGTTGGGTACGGCGAATCCCGAGGTTCGATCGTAGTCACCCTCGTTGTCAACCGTCCACGCAACACCAACCGTATCCATAAAGTCGCAGGCGCCGTAGCGGGCAGGGTATTCGTACAGAAAGCCGGTCAGATCGTCATAGCCGTGGGTGTAGCCTTTGGTGCAACACGGCACCGGTGGAATACTGGGGTCCTGCCCCATACCTTCATGCACGTCGGAATCCATGTAGACCCCCAAATAGACGTCGTTCAGAATGTCCGAACTGATGTTTCTGATGATAAACTCCATGATAACGAAGTCTTCCGCGTACTGGTGCGACCACTGGTAGGAATATTGAAAAACCTCGATACCCAGGGGTTTGTGACCGCGGTGAGCGATGGCGTCAAACGACGAGTAGACGGCGTCTCTGATGAATGTATCCGTGTACACGGCTATGAAATCCTGCTCGGAGACGGCGTCCTCATACGCCGGTGATTCGGGCTCGAGCGTCGACCGCTCAAAAATCGAAAACTCGGAATACATTTCCAGCGCGCGTGTGTTGAATTCGGCGCCGCAACTGACCAGGGTATCCCTGCCGACCACGGCGCCTACCCAGAGAGCGCCTTTATACAGGTACGTTGTTTTGGAACCCTTGGGGAATTCCGCCCGGGGGATTCTTCCGCCGAGGACGCAATCGTACAACGGCTTGGCGCCGGTGCCGATACGGCCGAAGTTGCTGATACCAAAAACGAGATTGCCAACATTGTGGGTGCGCATGCAGAGTTTCGGCTTCTCTGTGGCGAGAGAGGATTGATAATTCTTGAGATCATCGGCAGTCGGGTCAGTTTGTGCGCGGCCGCTCGATACCGAAAAGACCGTCAAAATAGCCAGGCCGGCTGTCATTCTAAGACGCGTAGTCGATCTAAACATTTGTCCAACCAAATTGTGCTGGCAAACACAGCTTCAATATTAAATGATACTGATTATGAGCAACACCGCAAGAGTTCTTTGACAGGTACCGAAAAGTGTCGGCGGCAGCGTTTGACCGGGATGCCGCACGTATAGGCCATGCGGGCGCTATCACGGCCTTGTTTTGTCGTCTAAAAGAGGATGACAAGCTTGCCCATCTGGGTTTCGCCGCTTTCGATTTCAACCGTCCAGTAATAAAGACCGGAGACAACCAACTGGCGGTTACGGGTGACCAGGTCCCAAACGTCATGGGCGGCGGCGGGATCCGAAGGCTCGTAGTCGTGGTCTATCCGGCGGACCAGGTCTCCGTCCAGCGAAAATATGCTGATGGTACATTTGGGGGGGAGATTGGCAAAATTTATCTGCCGAACACGGTAATCCGGCATATCTTCACGCGTACGACCTTCAAATCCATTGCGGCGATAGGGATCGTCGAGGCGATAAGGGTTAGGGTAAACATAGACCTGCTGGAGTTCACCGGACAACTCCTCCTCGCTGCCCGCTCCAAAGGCGCGGATCGATCCCAGGGTCTTCGACGACTCCAGGGGCTTCAGGCCGGTTTCGGGGGAGCCGAAATCAAAAGAGGTGACGTTCACGTAGTATGGAATGCTGGGAAGCAGGTTTTCTATATCGAGGTCGTATTGGTAATATTTGAGATAGCCATCTTCGGTCAACTGCTCCGGCGTGATCGCGGTGCCGGGGTTTGGCCGGGGTTCGTGCGGATATGTCTTGCGTATGGGAGTGGATAGTCCCAGCTCAGAGTTATTATAGTCGTGTTCTATGAAATAGAAGATGGAATCGGGGAAGTCCGGATTCACGTAGGGGTTGCTGGCTGTATACCGCAGAGGTTCGAAATACGAGTCGCTGCAGGGATCCGTGCCTGAACCGTAAAGGCAGCGCAACTGCTGGAGCGTGAACGGCGTGCCATGCAACTCGAATTCGGGAGCGGGTTTGTGATTGGGATTATATACCATCTTGCTGAAGTTTTCCCGGTCGTATGAAGCCACCATAAAGTAGCTGCTTGCACGCTCATCCCGGGACAGGTATACCCGATAACCTTCAAAATCCAGGATGCGGGAGAAGGGGTCCCTGGTGTTCTCGGAGCGATAACCGTTGAACCGGATATGCAGCCCGCTCACGGTGGGCGTGACCCAGATATCAGGTGCCGGCGGCGGAGTGGCTCCGGTCAGGTCGGGAATACCGTCACCCTCGTAGAAAGTCGTCTCGGCAGCAGTGGCCACCCAGTGGTTATTCACGAAAGCTGAGTCAAGAACGCAGATGTGGGACTCTCCGGAATAACCATCGCCATCCGTATCAACTCCGGGATTGTCGTATATCCAGGAAGCGATCATGGCATTGCCGGCCAGATCGGACAGGTCGACCTGTTCCATGAAGATATCGGGGTAGTAATTGTTGCCCAGGTTTATCGGGAAGTTACGCCAGTTATAATGGAAATCCTCACCCGCCACAAAAGCCACCGGCAGAGTGACCTCGTCACCCGGCGTCAGCTGAAAGGGTCCCACGGACAGCACATACTGAGCATCGCCGGACCGCGACAGCACGCGGGCATAGTATTTGTTCGGACAGGCAATCCAGACAGGATTGGTGGGACTTATGGCATATGTATATGGTTGGGCAAAGTCGATTTCATGATTGCTCATCATGGCATACTTGTTGACGTCTCCAACGGGTGTACCGAGCCCGTTGCCCATAGGCCGATATTTCGCCCGTGTCTGCGGGCCGTAATCGTAGGAGGGATTGTAATTCCAGATCCACCAGTTGTAGGACATGTCTTCGATTCGGGACAGGTCACCCAGAAGGCGGAAGCCGGTTACGTGAGGCACCACAAAGCCGTTCAGCGAACTATATTCGCCGTTTCTGTCGACTGTCCAGGCGATGCCGACAGTGTCCCGGAATTCGCAGGCGTCGTATCGGGCCGGAAAGTCATAGAGAAAGCCGGTCAGATCATCGCGGCCGCCGGTGACCCCTTTGTCATTGGGACGAGGCGGATTCCAGGCGGGGTTGCGCCCGCCCGAATGCACGTCGCCGTCAACATATACTCCCAGATAAACATCGCTGAGATATTCGTCGCCGATGTTTCGCACCACAAACTCTATAATGCCGAAATCGCCGGCGTACTCGTACGACCACTGGTACGATGATTGCGTGACCTCGAGGCCAAGAGGTCGATGGGGACGGTTGGCGAGGGGGTCGAACGACGGGTATAGAGTGCCCCAGGTAAAAGTGTCGGTGTAAACAGCGAGAAAATCCTGTTCCGAGACGGCATCCTTAAATTCCGGGGAGGCCGGATCGAGTGTTGAACGGTGCCTGATGGGTTGATCGGAGTGAAACTCAAGCGCCTTGGTGTTGAAATCGGAACCGCACGACACGAGAGTGTCGCGGCCGACGATGGCGCCGACCCATAAGGCGGCTTTGTAAAGGTAGGTATTCCCGGAGCCTTTCGGAAATTCTCCCCCGGGTACTCGGGCGCCCGTGTAGCAGTCCGTGTACGGTTTGGCCCCGGCCGAAAGACGTCCGAAGTTACTTATACCGAAAACCAGATTGCCTACGTCATGAGTCCGCTGGCAGTCTTCGGCTACATACGAAGCCAGCGGAGTGTTATAGTCTTTGGACTCTTTTTGTTCAACGGCGGTTGACTGCGCGAAACACGGTGACAGCAGTGTAAAAAACCAGACGAGTGAGCCGGCAGTAATGCGAAAAAGGGTCCCTGGAGCAAACTTCTTGTTCACAGATGCGTTCTATTCCTTCTTCCAGTCCAGATCAAAGGTAGCGATTTCGCCTAAAAACACAAGCGGTTTGTTAACTTACGCAAAAATAACAGGTTAGGAAGGTCGGTGGGCACGCACGAACCCGGTTGAACGACCGTTTACATCGGAGCATCCGATGGAGCTTCCTGACTGGCAGCACCTGCAGATCTCGCCAAAAAAAAGGAACATAGGCATTAACAATCCGATTGAAAAGTATTAATATGTCACTATGAAGGGTAGGGGTTTGCCCGCTTACCGAATTACAGAATTTTACGAGAGTGCAATTTCGAGGAACAGACGCTGTTCCGGATTGACCTTAATGGACTAAGCCGTTTTTTATATCAAAGATGACGAAAGGAGAATCTGATGGAGAGTCTGACTGAAAGAATCATCGAATGGGGTGCGTTTTATGGCACCAGAATTCTGGGCGCCCTTGCAATCATCATCATCGGTCGCCTGGTGGTCGGGATTTTGGCCAAGGTCGTCAGGAGACTGTTGCGGAAGGGCCACGCCGATGAAACCCTGACGAAGTTCCTGGTGAGCCTCACGCGGATAGGCCTTTTGACCTTTGTGTTTATCGCGGCCCTGGGTTCGCTGGGAGTACAAACGGCGTCGTTTATTGCCGTCATCGGCGCGGCCGGTTTGGCTATCGGCTTTGCCTTGCAGGGTTCCCTGGCCAACTTCGCCTCCGGCGTCATGCTTGTGATATTCCGTCCTTTCAAGGTAGGCGATTACGTCGAAGCCGGTGGCACCGGCGGCTCGGTGGAAGAAGTACGGATTTTTAACACCGTGTTGAAAACGCCCGACAACAAGAAAGTCATTATACCTAACAGCAAAATTACCGGAGACAGCATCGTCAATTACTCCGCCAAGGAAATGCGTCGCATCGATCTTGTCCTCGGAATAGGCTACAATGACGACCTGCTACAGGCCAAGAAGGTGCTTCAGGAGATGCTGACCGCCGACCAGCGAATACTCCGAGATCCGGCTCCGGTCGTGGCTGTGCTCGAACTCGGTGATAGCTCGGTCAATTTCGCGGCCCGGCCATGGGTCAAGACCGAGGACTACTGGGATGTCTATTTCGACCTGACCGAGAAGGTGAAGCTCAAGTTTGACGAGCTGGGTATCTCGATTCCATTCCCGCAAAGCGACGTTCATTTATACCAGGTGGCAGCAGGCTTACAAGGAGGCCGGGAGAATTATGGCCAAAACATCTATAAGCAAAATTGCATAGCTTCCGACCTGATCGACCGGGAAAATGTCGACCGCTTCACGATGAGCGGATATGTTGATCCCTACGCGGCGTTTAGGCTGGAAAGCCAGTTTGTGGACGCCCCGCTGGAAACCGAAATGCGGCGATTCTTTTTTCAGTAGGGGCTTGACATTTCGACATATTTGGCGATATTGCCAAATAACCAAGAGATTCAGGAGGTTTGATTGGACTCAGCCAAAAGAGCTCGCTTTGAGGCCCGGGCGAAAATAATCAAGGCTATGGCGCACCCGACCCGCCTGTTTATAGTCGATGAGTTGTCGCGACACGAGAGGTGTGTACAAGAACTGACGGAGATGGTGGGCGCCGACACTTCTACCGTATCCAAGCATCTGTCGGTACTTAAGGCAGCAGGGATTATTGAGGATGAAAAGCGGGGGGCTCAAGTGTACTACACTCTGCGCGTACCATGCGTGTTGAGTTTTTTTGGGTGCGTTGAGGCGGTTCTGGAGTCAAAGGCCAGGGAACAGATGCGCCTGCTGAGAAAGGCATAGACGGTTCGGAGTCCTTAGTCAAGTTATGAGCACACAAGCATGAACTGGAAATCGGAATGGAAACCGCTGGCGTGGATAACGGCGGTTTTTCTCATATTCTTCTACCTGCCCGTAGGCAGCTTTCGCTTTGACACCGCGGTCACCGAGGCGCTGGAGCTTACCAAGTGGTATGCCCGGGAGCATGTTCTCCTTTGTTTAATCCCGGCTTTCTTCATCGCGGGCGCCATTGCCGTGTTCGTCAGCAAGGCCTCAGTTATGAAATACCTGGGGGCGAAAGCCAACAAGGTTTTGGCCTACGGCGTGGCCTCGGTATCCGGATCAATCCTGGCGGTCTGTTCCTGCACGGTGTTGCCGCTTTTTGCAGGAATCTACGCCATGGGCGCCGGTCTTGGCCCGGCATCGGCTTTTCTTTATTCCGGCCCGGCCATAAATGTGCTGGCGATTATTCTGACCGCCCGGGTCCTGGGCATGGAGCTTGGTGCCGCTCGGGCCGTGGGTGCCGTCGTGTTCAGTGTGGTCATCGGTCTTCTGATGCACTTGTTTTTCAGAGGCGAAGAGAACAAGAAAGCCGCCGCCCAGGCGGCCATGCCTCAGCCGACTGTGAGCCGCCCCCTCTGGAAGACGGCCTGTTACTTTGCCGCGATGGTGGCCATCTTAGTTTTCGCCAACTGGGGAAAGCCGGACGCGGTGGTTGGCTTCTGGCACGCTCTTTATGCCTGCAAATGGATAATTACCGGTCTGGCCGCGTTGCTGTTTGCTGTCATGCTGGTGGCCTGGTTCGGTCTTACGTGGTGGAAAGTGCTCGCCGTGTCGCTGGCAACCATCGTGCTGGCCCTGGCTGTTCCCGGTCAGCCCCTGATACCATTCGGGGCGGCGGTGATTGGCCTGTCGCTTATAACGAGCAAGCGAGATGACGAGGCCGGTGAATGGTTCAGCCAGACGTGGGGTTTCGCCAAGCAGATTCTGCCGCTGCTGTTTTTCGGGGTGTTGGTGGCCGGTCTGCTTTTGGGTCGGCCCGGCCATGAAGGCCTTATTCCGTCGGAATGGATCAGCCGTTCGGTGGGTGGCAACTCGGTCGGGGCCAACCTCTTTGCATCGGTGGCGGGAGCTTTCATGTATTTCGCGACCCTTACGGAGGTGCCGATTCTGCAGGGACTGATCGGTAACGGCATGGGCAAAGGGCCGGCCCTGGCGCTGCTTCTGGCGGGACCGGCATTGTCGCTGCCCAATATGCTGGTTATCCGGAGCGTGATGGGTACTAAAAAGACGGTGGTATTCGTTACCCTGGTTATTGTCATGGCCACCATTAGTGGCCTGATTTACGGAGCACTCTTTTAGCTGGAGATGATTATATGAAAAAGATCCAGGTCCTCGGACCCGGCTGCCCCAACTGTGAAAAGCTGGCCCAGGCAACCAAGGAGGCGGCTTATGCTCTTGGCATCGAACATGAATTTGAAAAAGTGACCGACATCCAGCAAATCATGTCTTTTGGAGTAATGATGACCCCGGCACTGGTCGTCGATGGTGAGGTCAAGGTCAGCGGCAAAGTGCCGTCTGTCGAAGAAATAAAAAAGTTGCTGGCGTGAGCTTCGGCCAGGGCCGGAACACGTTATGAGCAGGGTTATTTCAAACGAGAGTCAGAGGTTGTCAGTTTTATAGAACATCAGAGAGTAGAGGTTCATAATGAAGTTATGTTCGATTATTTTAATCACGGTCGTTCTAGTGGTCTCCGCCGTTGGCCTTCTCGCCCAGGAAGCGGCCAAAACGGAGAAAAGCTCGGACGAAAAGGCAGTGGCAGTCAAGGATTCCGCCGAAGTTAAAGAAGCTGCCGGAGTCACGGACAAAGTCGTGGCATACTACTTTCATGGCACGCGGCGATGCGCCAACTGCCGGAAAATAGAAGCGTACTCGCATGAGGCCATCGAGGTGGGTTTTGTCAAGGAACTCGAATCGGGGAAGCTGGAGTGGTACGTCATTAACACCGATGAGCCGGAGAACAAGCACTACCGCGAGGACTACAAGCTTTACACCAAGTCGGTGATCATTACGCACGTCGTGGGGGAAAAGCAGACGGAATGGAAAAACCTCGAGAAAGTGTGGCTTCTGCTTAACGACAAGAAGGGTTTCATCGAATACGTCGAGGATGAGGTGCGCGCCTACATGGGGGAAACTTGATGGATGCTTTCCTTCTGGGTGCCGCCAGCGCCTGCTGGCTGGGTATTCTGACTTCTATCAGTCCCTGTCCTCTGGCCACGAATATCGCCGCGATCTCCTACGTCGGTAAAAAAGTGGACAGCCCCCTGATGGTGCTTGTGACCGGTCTTTTGTACATGCTGGGCCGGATGCTGGTTTACCTTGGGCTGGGAATTTTGATCGTAGCCAGTCTCCTGTCCGTTCCCGAGCTGTCCTATTTCTTGCAGGATAACATCAACAAGTTTTTAGGCCCGATCCTTGTTGTGGCGGGCCTTTTTCTGCTGGGGGTGTTGCGCCTTAGCGCGGGAGGATCAGGAGTAGGAGAGAAACTGCGCAAGCGGATCGAAGTATGGGGTGTCTGGGGGGCACTGCTGCTGGGGATTGTTTTTGCCCTTTCTTTCTGCCCCATTTCGGCGGCGTTGTTTTTTGGCAGTCTCATCCCCCTGGCTGTGAAACATGAGTCGACGCTCATCCTCCCCTCGCTGTACGGACTGGGCACGGCCCTGCCGGTTTTGGTATTCGCGGTTTTGATTTCAATGGGAGCCGGCTATGTTGGTCGCGTTTTCAACAGGCTGACACAATTTGAACTCTGGGCCAGGCGCCTTACCGGAGTTGTATTTCTGGCGGTAGGCGCATATCTCATCGCGGTGTATCTTCTGGGTTTTGACTGGTGACCTGGAAAGACGGAGAATCGGCACGGTGCCACGACAAAATGATTATTTCGTAAAGTTGCTTGGGACTCGGCCAGGCTGGCCGGAGAATATGACCGCCGAAGAAGAGCGCATCATGGCTGAGCACTTTGAGTACCTGCAGGACCTGGTCAGGAAAAAGAAGGTTTTTCTGGCGGGACCCTGCTTTGATCCGGTATTTGGCCTGATAATTCTGCGGACGAGTTCAGAGCGGGAAGCCGTCGAGCTTATAGATAACGAGCCCTCGGTCCGGCAGAAAGTGCATACCTACGAGTTACACCCGATGAGGGTGTCGCTGGTGATGGACCATCTCTCCCCGGAACGTTACGTGACGGAGCCATCGGAGAGGGTTCTTCGCAAAGAGACGATCGTCAGTGCAGATTTGGACGAGGTGTGGACGGCATGGACAACGGCCGCAGGGGTGAAGACCTTCTTTGCTCCTGAGGCCACCGTGGAACTGAGGGTCGGGGGGCCGTATGAGATTTATTTTGACCGAGCCGTGCCCTATGGTTTGCGCGGGTCGGATGATTGCCGCATATTGAGTTTTCTCCCCCGGGAAATGCTGTCGTTCGAATGGAATGCTCCGCCACAGTTCGGCCGGCTGCGCGATAAGCGCACTCGCGTGGTGGTGCAGTTGTACAGCGTCGAACCGGCAAAGATCAAGGTGGCCCTGTCTCAACTGGGATGGGGCGAGGGGGCCGACTGGGACAAGGTATTCGATTACTTCGAACGCGCCTGGTCCCACGTGTTGAACAATCTGCAAAAGCGCTTTGAGGATGGCCCGCTCGACTGGTCGGCACCATAATCGTCACTTGTCGCGTTTCTGAGCGCGCTGAATCCTTTCTTATCCGGGACAATTGTTGTTGCCTTTGTTTAAGGCGAATGCTAAATTCGATTGTTGCACACCAAAGGAGGAGTCTACATGAAAAAAGGCAAGGTCATTTTTGTTGCGGCACTGTTGCCGGTGTTATTCTGCCTGGGTTGTTCCGATGACGACAAAGGGACCGATGGAGATAACGGCGACCAGCCAGTAACCGCGAGTATCGGCCCGGAAGGGGGAAGTGTTTCAATCGCCGGCGAAGTGACGCTGGTGATACTGTCCGGAGCACTTTCGGAAACCATCGATTTTACGATTACCAAAAAAGATGTGCTCGCACCCCCGCCCGGAACCAAAGCCTATGTATCTCCGAATTATTCGATAGAACCGTCCGGCACCAACTTTGATATACCGGCGGCCATCACGATCAAGTACAATCCCGCGGCGCTTGGCGGTGCCGAGGAGCAGTCGGTGGAAGTGTTTTGCCACGATGTGTCGGGGTGGGAAGCAGCGCCGACTACCGTCAGCGCTCCCACCGACCAGGCCATCGGCGTGATCGACCATCTGTCTGATTTTGCCGTTCTGGCCGATACTTCGTCGCCCGCCGAGGGAGTCTTTGGTTTATTCGTTATTGCCCGGTCAATCATGTTCACTGAGCAGGAGCTTCTCCGCATGGATATGATTCTCACGCGCTTCGACAGCGCCTTCGCTCCCTGCGATACGGTCAAACCTCAGCAGGCCGGTGGCGTCGCCTGCGATGAGTACACGCTTAACTGGTCAACGATGTTCAAGCGTTACGAATACTCCGCTGGAATGATACCGTTCATCCAGCTTGGCGAGACCTATGCCTTTGACGTCACGGCCAGCACTGCCGTACCGGCCATGACCGACTCGGTCGACTTCCCCAACACGGAGACCTATATCACCTCGCCGTTAAGCGGAACTACTGTCTCCAAGAACGGTTTCAGCGTGAGTTGGGCCGGTTTCGGCAGCGGTGATGTTCGTCTGGTCCTGGTGTCGGATGTGGGCGATACCTCCGTTGTCGTCGAAACGGTTAACGACGGCAACTACTCGTTCAGCCAGTCCCAACTTTCGGGTGTGTACCCAGGGGAACACGGGGTGGTCTTATTCCATGAGAACACGAATTACGTTGATGCCGTCGGCTATGACCCCCGAAGCGTCATAAAAGCCCGGGTGATGAGTATGGTCACTGTCAACATTCAATAGCTTGCATCCCTGATTACTGAAGATGATCCGAAACCCCCGGCAACCCCGGGGGTTTTTGATGCGTGTCGAATGCCTCACCGGACCACGCCGATAGCCGCCGGCACCGCCGCGCGAAGTAGCCGACGGCCATTGACCGTCTGCGAAAACGATGTGTCCACCTGAAGGATGCGGTCAGACACGCGCGGCAGCAAGGACACTACCACTAACAGGAGCGCAGCATAGCTTAACACATGCGGGAAATAGCCCAGAGAATTGACGCCCCACAGCGACTTCACGTGAAAAAGATTGGCCGCTGCGAACAGGACAAGACATACGACGATATAATAATGTCCGGACCGGGTATCAAAACGTCGAGGCATCAGAAAACCGAATAAGGCCTTTCCACCGGAGAAGGGATGATGCAAAGTTTTTCGACTTCGCTTAGGGCTGCTGCGATTCGATAAGCCGGCCTATTCGGATTCGGCCTTTATGGGTGACCACTCGCCGAAGTTCTCCACAACCACCTTGCACCTGCCCTGGGAGGTCCAGCGCTCGTTGGCGTTGTAACCCCATTCAAGATACTCCGAGCCGCCGCCGCCGGATGTTGTTATCAGGAAACGGTTGTTCAGGTAACCGAAACTATCAGCCCGATACGCCGGCCACTTGGAATCGCCGCCGGACGGGTCAACCGGCAGCCAGCCGTAGTTGGGCAGATACACCTCCACCCAGCGATGGAAGACGTCGTCATATGAGGCATCGTCACCCCGGATAACCAACGAGCCGACATAGCGTGTCGGCAGTCCGGCCGCCCGGCACATAGAGATATAGACGAAGCTGTATTCGGAGCAGGAACCGTTGCCCCGGTCCAAAACCGTTGGTGCGATATTCCAGCCACCCGCCAGCTCATATTCCATGTGCTCGATGACGTAGTTGTATATCTTGCGGGCAATCCAGTACGGATTCGTTTCATCGCCCACCGCCTTCTTGACGGCATTACGAATGATCGGATTTTCAAGAGAGAACTTGGTATCGTCGACCAGGTATTTCTCCCGAACATCCTTGGGGATTTCCGCCAGTGTGCCCACCTTGTCGGGGAAGACAAAGTAGCGCGTCTGGTAGAGTTTGGCTGAGGCCAGCATGGTCACGTTGGTAAACTGCGTTGGCGGCAGGTCCGCAAACTGGAAGTGGGCCACTTTCTGCCCCCACTTGTCGGTGAGCACATCCTTCGGCGGCGGATCAAACACCACCGGCTCTAATAACTCCTGGCTGTTCAAATCATGTGGAATGGCCAGATAGATGTCGAGAGTCTTGACCGTACCGGGACCGAAGTTGCGGACCTGGTGAACGAACTCTACCTGCTCGGTCTTGTCTTCCAGCCGGGTATACTGGGTGCCGTCATCCACGACCATCTCGTAGATCAGGTCGGTTTCGTAATCGACGTTCCACAGGTGGGAGCCATCCCAGGCCAGTCCCCAGGCGTGAGGACCGGGTGACTCGAAACAGATTATGACATCGCCCTTGTCCGGCGTGACCATGTAAATCATGTTCTTGATGCGGTCGCCGACCCACAGGTAGGTGCCATCAAAGGTCAGACCGCCTGGATACGACGACGGGGCTGGGATGGATTCCATGGTCGTGCCGTCTTCGGCGCTTATCTGGTGGATCATGTCATCGCCGTAGTCGGCAATCCAGAGATAGTCGCCATCCCAGGCAAGTCCGGCCGGGCGCGAAACCGGGCAGTAAATCGTTTTCTCCACGATCCGGGTCGTGGGATTGACCGCAAAAATCCGTTCCTCTTCGACATCGATACACCACAGAAGCCGGCCGTCCCAGGTCAGGCCGCGCGGCACGTAACCGGGTGTCGGCAGGGAGTCAAGGACCGCCCCATCCTTTGGATCAACTTTGTAAATCATGTCGCTCTTGCGGTCTGCCGTCCACAAGTACTTGCCGTCGTAGGTCAGTCCCTGTGGGCAGCTCTGCGGTGATGGCAGGGTTTTCACCGTGTCGCCCGGTGTTGCCACAACCATCGGTGACAGTATCAGCACGGTAAGGGCCACCAGGCCCACTCTTTTAAAGTTGGACATCTAAACCTCCACTGTTTCCATGAATAGACGATACGCGATCGCTGCATATTCCAAAAAGGCATCGAGTATGTGAGTGCCTGTCAGATGCATGCAATGAAACCTGCCTGTTTGATTTGAGTGCTGCGGAAGCACACATGACCTCCAAAGTAGGAAATCCGGCAGAACTGTCAAGGAAAAGCCGATGATTTTACGTGTCGGCCGAGCCTGGTGTGGCCTTTTGTCGCTGTGATTCGAGCTATCCGAGGCAAGTCCCCTGAAAATCAGTCAGGGCGGCTGGATGCCAAATCAAACCGGAAGAGCGTTTTGCGTTTTCCGGATATCGGCTGGCTTCCGGGCAATCGGGGCCTTTGCCATAAGTCCGAAAACGTGAAATAAAAGGTTGCGCGGGGCCGGGTAATGTGGTTCATACAGTAAAGAGTGGCAGGCGCTGTCAGCACCTGCCTGTTTTAATACGGCCGATCTGCGGCCAACTTTTGCAGGAGGATCAGATGAGTCAGGCCAAAGATGGAAACACCGTAAAAGTACATTATACCGGCAAGTTGGAGAGCGGGGAGGTTTTCGATACCTCAAAAGACCGGGAGCCGCTGCAGTTTACACTTGGGGGAGGAAACATCATTCCCGGTTTTGACAAGGGTGTCATGGGTATGGAAACCGGGGAGAAGAAGACTATCACTATTCCGCCCGACGATGCCTACGGACCCAAGCGCGACGATCTGGTCGCCAATGTCAATAGAGCGGATTTTCCGGAAAACATCACTCCCGAGATCGGCCAGCAGTTACAGATGGAACAGCCCGACGGGACGACCATGAATGTGGTTATTACCGAAATGTCGGACCAAAAAGTCACCCTCGATGCCAATCACCCCCTGGCCGGCAAGACGCTCATATTTGACGTTGAGTTAGTCGAGGTCGCCTAGCGGTTGAGGGTCGTTGTCCCGGCTTGGTCAACGCCTGCCTTCCTCAAAGAAATTGCAGACGGCGCAGTATTTTTGTATACTGCGTCCGAGCATCATAGTAAATCAGGGTTTATCGCACATAACAATACAGAGGTCGCATGGCATGAAAAAGACGGTCGTCATACACAGCGAGTTTTTGGGCAGGGGAAATGACGAGTTGGGCGAGAAGCTCATGGGTTCGTTTCTCCGCAAGTTGTGGGCGCAGGAGACCAAACCGGATAGAATCATCTTCTACAACACGGGAGTCAGACTGCTTGCGGAAGGTTCACCCGTTCTGGATGCGCTTGACGGTCTCTACAAGGCCGGCGTGGACTTGATTGCCTGCGGTACCTGCGCTGCCTTTCTGGATCTCAGAGACAGCCTTGTCCTGGGCCGCATCACCGACATGCAGGAAATCGTCGCTTCCCTTATGAATTCAGAGGAAGTGATAACGGTTTGATTCTGACGTAACCGAAGCTGCCAGATGCCGCCGCCCGGCCGGTTCGCGGCTGTGTCGGGCGGCAACATCGTCTGCGTACGCAATTTCAATCATCAAAGACCGACTACCCGCATCCCCCGGGGATATTTCAAGCGGTAAGGGATGACGATTTTCTTCTCTTCTCCCGCTACCAATTGCAGTGTCCACATGGCTCGTCCGTCGGCAGCCGTCGAATCGGGCTTCGGTTCGATTTTGCCCAGCTTGATTGAAATGCGGCTGTCCTGACTGACCGGAAGTATCTCTTCGAGTTGCACCTGCCGGTCGCGTCGGTCGTGATTGGCCAGCGTGATCCGCACTGTCTGTTCGACCTTGATGTCCTTTGACTTTCCGCTTCTGTCATAAGATGTCACCTCTCTGTCTACTTTGACACCGCCGTCCCGTCCAAAGGGCAGATCGATCTTCTGTCCCGGCGCGACGGATTCATTCAGGTTGATTCTGCCCAGGAAATCCGGTCCGACAAAGATAGCCACCGGGCCCGGCATGAGCGGAGATTCCGTTTCGTTATCGACCGTCACAATGCGGTACGCTCCTTCGCGGTTTCGCGGCCGGCAAACCAGCCGGGTGGTACCCTCCAGTTCGTAATGACCGATGGCGGTACGTACCGCCTCGCCACCGGAGGCAACCGATTCCGGGCGGGCCGCCTTGAAGGTGGCGAGGTAAGAGGCCTGCCCGCCGGTAGTTCCGGTGCGCGGAGTAAGCCGGATACTTGGCGGCCGACCCAGATCGCCGATCGGGGCACGCTCGCCCGCACGGCCGCCCCGAATGAAAACAGATTGACCGTCGTTTGTAACGACACCGGCCACCTGGCTTAGCAGTTGATCAACCGATGTCACGGGCATTTTCGAGATCGCATCCTTCGTAAGCCGCTGCTGACTAACCACCTCGAATGGGCGAATGTTGTCTGTGGTCCCATGGACAGTGATAGTTTCTTCTCCCTCCGCGGCCGCGTGATTCTGTTTTCGATACATAGACGGCGAAGCCACTGTTGAGAGGTCGGACTTGACCACAACATCCGTGACAACGGGACCCCGGTAATCGACGTGTGATGTTTTGAGAGTGTATCGGCCGGGCGGGATATTGGGCATGTAGTAACGGCCTCTGTGGTCGGATCGGGCGGTGGCGCTCGTGCCGATGATTGACACCCGGGCATTCTCCACGGGAGCACCGCCTTCGCTGTCGGTCAGAACTCCGATTATACTGCCGTTTCCGGCCGTTATCCTCGGGGACCTGAAGGCCGAGAGATACCACGGCAATATGTCTCCAGGTCCGACACCGTGAGCGGGCCGCGCCGTGGATAGAGTAAGTTCAACCTGCTGCTAATCTTCTCCCGTGTTCTGGCTTACTTCGGCGTAGTAGCTCAACTCCACGCGGCCGTCGTCTTCGCTCAGCCGGGCATCGTACAGGGGTTTCCATGATGCTCCCGGAACGATATATTGAAGGTTCAACTCCACTCTCGCCGGTACCTCAAGCCGCAGGTCTACCCGGACGGTCTTGGTGCTGTGTTCCCCCTCCTGTCTTATCTCTGCGAGGTCGTCCTCCATTTTCCGCAGCCGGTTTTCAACATCCATCAGTTGCTTCGATACCACTCTTATGGAATCGTTTACTTCAAAGAGTCTGCTGCCGACAAAGCGGTATGCCGTTTCCCACTGGTCGGCTTGAATGCTTCCCTCGCCGAAATCCTGTGCCATCTTCTCGCCAGCTCCCTGGGCGATGGCGATCAGCAATTCCTTTTGTTTGCGGTGCGCCTCCAGGCGGCCCCGGAGCGCTTGCTCGCTTTCATACTGCAGTGTCTGCCACTGCTTCTCGAGTTCCGCGACCTTCTTTCGCGGGGCTTCGAGATGCCGCTCCACACGATGGCTCAGACCGAGGAGAGTCAGGCCTCTGGCCCCTCTGGCGCTGGCGCGATACGAAACATCCACAACCGAGATCGGGAGATTGGCGAATTCCACCGCGTGATCGCCCTCTTTAAGGTCAATCTCCGCAACTCGTGTAACCTGTGCCCGGTCTGAGTACACCGACACTTTCGCTATGCGGGTCTCGGACTGGTGCACCTGGGGCGCACCGAACGCCGTGCTGACCGGCAATACGGTCGCCAGCGCGATTACAGCAAGGTTCTTCGCTTTCATAACTACAGCCTCCTTTCCACTTGAGCAGCCGGCGCGGATGCTTGTAGCCAGGCGACATAGTCTGACACAGGCAACAACCCGGCCGCGACACAGTCTTTTTCTGTTTTTGAGGGGAGTACAACCAATAGACGCATAAACCACGTGAAAAGTGCAATGGACGTTGTGATTCAGTCTGCCCTTACCCGAGTGTCACGTCTACCGCGTTACACCGGAACACCGCCTGGTCAACGGGTTTTTCGCCGGCGACTTCCGAAATGCGCGATGTCTTGTGCGGCCCTGCGCCGCTGAATGAACCTGTGCTGATGCCCCGAAATGCAGGAGAAGTGTCGTAAAGTTCAATATTGCGCGGGCTGGCCAGTACTGTATCTTTTTGCAGGACTGGCTATTGACTTATGCAGCTTGTTTGGCTGCGGGTGGAGAGATCTAAGAGCCTCGACGAGCCGTTCGCCGGCTCGCCGTTACGAACATAGGGAGATTACATGAAGACCAATGTTTGTTTTTTACGCGTCACCGCGGCGGTGATGCTGGCGGCTTTTCTTTTGGCGGCGCTGCTGCCGATTGCGGGCAGCGCGCAAACGCGTGTCTGCACCTACGATAAGAAGGCGCCGTCACTCGAAAGCGCTCGGCACAGCCTCAAAATGACCGATTATGTCTGTGCTGAACTGGAGATTAATGACATGCTGGCTCTGGATACGCTGAGCCTGGAGTTGCGGGCCGATGCTCATGTACTGCTGGCGGCAGTGTACTATGCCAAGTTCAAGAACGACTCCGAAAAACGCCGGAAAGCCCTGGAGCAGTTCAAGGCGGCGTTCCGGGTGTATCGTGAGTGGGGCGGCGAGCTTGATGTCAAATCGCCGAAATTTCAGGAGCTGATGGAGCAGGCCAAGCAGCAGGTGGAGGCTGAGCGCGCCGGGGCACCGATAAGCGACGAGGTGGCAGGCGCTGCCGGAGAGTGCCCGTCGTCGAAAACGGCCCTGCTCAGTACCGGGCTTTTCCTTGGCGCCACCGGATTCTTTCTGCTGAGTTCGGGCAAAGCCGGCGACAAGTGGGATGACTACGAGGCCGATCCGTTGCATCCCGGCGGCCTCTATGACGACTACAAGAGCGCCAATAACATGAAAAAACTATCCGGCGGGCTCACCGTAGTCACGGGTGTCATTACCGGATATCTCTGGTTCAAGTATTTCAAAAACAAAAAGAACTGCCAGCAGGATTTTGGTCTTCGGTTTAATCCTACCGAGCAGGGATTGACGCTGACCTACTCCTTCTAAGTGAGGTGATAGCATGCGAAAATTACTTATTATCTTTATCGTGCTGCTGGCAGTCAGCTGCGGAACCAAGGACCCCCTGGAACCCATCAAGCCGGCCGTAATCCTGCCGCTCGCCCAAGGCAATGTTTGGACTTACAGCTACGTCATCTACGATTCGTTGGGTTTTATCACGCAATCGAGTATTCTCACGCGTGAGGTCACCCGGCAGGTGGCGGTAGGTGATGAGACGCGGTCCGAGCTCACTTCCGTAATTGAGGGCCAAGCCCCGACAATCAAGTACGTGGTGAATCGATCCGACGGTCTGTGGCAGGCTGACTCGGAGGCTGGTGAACCCTACTTTGGCATAAAATATCCGGGCAAAGTCAACGACCTGTATACCGGAACAAGCTCTCTTCTCGGCGGGAACCTTACAGTAACGATTGCGGGGGTCGGCGAGAACGTAACAACGCCTGCGGGTGAATACTCATGTTACAGATATACGTGGTCGTTCCTGCTCTTTGGTGTGCTGTTGGAGGGGACAGAGTACTGGGCGCCCAATGTAGGACTTATGAGGATGGAAGTGACCGCCACCAGGACTTCGGACAGCAAGATCACCGGCACCAATGTGTGGCAGCTGACCGAAAAAAACCTGAAGTGACGCCACCCTGATATAGATATTCGGACGAAGTCTCTCGGCACTCTGGGAAGGCCCCCGCGGCGACGAAGAAATGCAATTTATGAGGCGATTCGGCGATGCCGTCCGCCACACCAAAATACGGTTTACGTAGCGAGGTTCGCGTTAGCCGCCGGCCTGCGTGTAATCCAGTTCAGAGCCCAACAAACTGTGGGGAATCAGGTAAATCAGAAGAGTCACGACCATGGCTATTATTATCCAGAGGCGGCTTCTTTTCAGGTCCTTTCCGCGCCACAATGCAATGACCCAGGCGATCATGGCCACCGCCATTTTGTTATCGGTCAGATCGTGACCAAAAGGCCAGCCGGTCCAGAACTCCCCAAAGGCGTATTTCTGCACCACCGGCCCCAGAATCATACCCCCAACCAGAAATAATGCAGCCGTCCACGCCGTGAGCTGGTAAGCGTTTCGGTTTTTGGCGATTGCTTCCAGACCCGTCCGCGTCGCCAGCAGCATGGCCAGAAATATCAAAACCACATGTGTGTACAGAACCGTTTTCGGAACGGGCCCCTTGAATCGGATTACGACCGGTTCCGAACTCAGGGAGTGCTCCACTCCCTGGCCGTCCGTGAGACTGACCGTATAGATGACCTTTCCGGCCGCCGGTTGCCGGGGGATGGTCACGATCAGGGTATCACCCCGCCGTTGCAGCGAATCAACCCGCCACTCGTCTTTGCTCCTGAGTCGCCGCCATTGTAGAGTTCCCGTAACCTGAGGTGCAGCATCTGCAACCTTCATTTCGGCGTCACCGGTGGTATCATGCGTGCGCAGCAGTTTGTAGCGGACAACCTCCCCGTCCAGAACCGCCTTGCCGCGGATCGGGTGCGTGGGGCCGGTCATCCGCTGATAAACCACTGAGGACAGGGTGACGATTATCGCCAGAATCCACAGGGCAAGAGGTCGTTTCATCAATTTCAGTGCCCTTAATTAAGTCGTTTGCAACTCTCTGATATGATACTGTGATAGCCAAATAAAGCCGCGAATTGCGCCGTAACAAGAGTTTTCTTGCAAGTTCTTTCCAGGCTTGTACTTTGAGAAGAGCCACCGGTGTCCGACGGGGGTGCTCGCCGAATCAGTTTCCCCGCAATCGTCGGGATTTTTGTGCCCCTTTTCGGCAGATTATAGTGGACAGAGACGGGAGTGGTAATTTACTTTAAGTGGCGTCGAAGGGGCAGCCTGCATCGCTTCTCCCCGTGGCCCCATGGGGTTATTTGGCAATAACGAAATAGTGGATATTAATGAGAGATTAGGGAGGTATATAACATTGTTTAAGCTGGTATTACTGAGACACGGCGAAAGTGTGTGGAACCAGGAGAAGCGCTTCACCGGCTGGATCGATGTGGACCTGACGGACCAGGGGGTCGTGGAGGCGCAGGAAGCGGCCAGGATTCTGATGGAAGCCGGCCTGTCATTTGACATCGCTTTTACGTCGGTACTCAAAAGGGCGATCAGGACGCTGTGGATCGTGCAGGAAGCCATGGACCTCATGTGGATCCCGGTCATCAAATCGTGGCGGTTTAACGAGCGCCATTACGGCGGCCTGCAGGGCATCAAGCACGCCGACATGGCCGCAAAATACGGTGCCGAACAGGTCCACCGCTGGCGCCGGAGCTACGCGGAAAGACCGCCGGCACTGGGTGAAGTGGATAAAATGAAACTCCGGCATGATCCGCGTTATCGCCATCTGGCCGACCGGAAGCTTCCGGAAGGCGAATGTCTCAAAGACACATATGAGCGGTTCCTGCCGTTCTGGCACCGGGCTATCGCCCCCGAAATTGCCGCCGGCAACCGGGTGCTCATCTCAGGTCACGGAAACAGCCTGAGGGCCCTCGTTAAACACCTCGGTCATTTTTCCAATGAGGAAATCGTCAAACTCAATATCCCCACCGGCGTACCGCTCGTCTACGAACTGGATGAGGAACTGGAACCCATCAGGCATTATTATCTGGGCAACGCCAGCGAGATTCAGAAGGCAATCGATTCGGTCGCTCAACAGGCCAAAGATAACACTTGAGACACGGCGGCGTGCGTACGGTCGGAAGGCTGTCTGCCGTACCGAATCCTGCGGTTCGTGTCTTATCACTGAATAATCGGGCGGTCACGGATTTGCCCGCTGTCGTCCGGCAGATTAGTAAGCGCTCGGGGTCTTACGGAGTTACGACTGCTTTGGGGACCCCGAGGCAGGTTGTGCCCGGCCGCTCGTTTTCGAATAGCTCGCAGCGAAAAACCACCCCTGCCTGCGGCAGGGGTGGTTTTCTATTGTTGTTGTCGGATACTGTAGTGCCGACACTTACGGACAGGCCGGAGGCGCCGGACCGCTCGGAATACCGAACAGCCAGGCT